>DDIC01000058.1:9508-9812 GCA_002338335.1 Bacteroidetes bacterium UBA1860 | reverse complement strand
GCAATCTGCAAACTTGTGTAATTTGTTAAGATACAAAACTAAGAGACCATCTATGTTACAAGCCCTCTACCAAACATTTGGATTCCCACTGGCGCTCTTGCTAAGTTTTGTGGTCTTCATGCTTGTCATTCTCTGGCTTGCTGGCTTAGCGGGGCTTGTGATTTCTCAACAGGAAGAGCACACATCGAAACCACTTTCCATACTATTGGGTGTTCTGTTCCCATTCTATCCCATGGGGTGGCTTGTGTGGGATATGATTCAAGAACGTCGTCGTTATCGGGAGTGAAGCATAAGCGTGGCTTGC
>DDIC01000058.1:8357-9217 GCA_002338335.1 Bacteroidetes bacterium UBA1860 | reverse complement strand
GAAGCGTGGCTTGCTCAGTATCAAGTGTAGCCATAGCCCCCATCGGTAATGTCCATTGTTTGTCTATATGACCAAAGGGAGCATTCATCCATACAGGATAATCAGCATCCTTTGTAACCCATTCAATCACCTTTTTTAGGCTTGGTGAAGTTGAAAAGCGTGGCTCACACTCCACAAATGTTCCCAAAAGGAGTCCTTGAAGGTTGGTCAAATGCCCAGCAAGATGTAGTTGAGTCAACATCCGATCAATGCGATAAACGTTCTCGCCAATGTCTTCCATACATAAAATCGCTCCATCCAGTGAGGGCATCCATGGCGTTCCAAGCAACGAACACAAAATCGTGAGATTGCCCCCAAAGAGTCGACCCGATCCCCTACCGGGCTGGATGGCTTTACCCTGCATCGTATTCATGTCAGGGTTGTCCAGTGCTAATTCGACAGACTCTCTCGTCGAAAGTACATCCCAAAAGGCATCCATCGTTTGTTTGGGAAAGGGTGCATTGGCTGTAGGTCCATGGTAACTGACCATTGAGGTCTTGGCATAGAGTGCCATTTGTAGCGTGGTAATATCACTATACCCAATCAGAGGTTTTGGATTCGCTGCTAGGAGATCAAAATCTAGTAGAGGTAACAATCTGGCAGCCCCCCACCCTCCTCGAAGAGCCATAACACCTTCAATAGTTGGGTCTGAAAAGGCTTGGTGGAGTTCGTCGACTCGTTGCTGATCGGGTGCTGAGAAATCATAATATCGACCTGAGCAAGATGGATAGACTACGGGCTCGAGATCTAGGGATCGAAGTCTCCAAAGTATCTCCTCGAGTGAATCACGAGGGGCTAAAGCACTGGCTGGGGCTGTAATA
>DDIC01000058.1:0-8063 GCA_002338335.1 Bacteroidetes bacterium UBA1860 | reverse complement strand
GCTGGGGCTGTAATAGCCACTCGAGCCCCTTTTTTTAAGATGGGTGCCGATGGCAAGACGTGTTGTGGAGTGGGTTGCTTGCGCTCGGTCTGCTGCTGGGCTGTATAGGCGCTAGATTGTTGGCCCAGTGCAGTCAATCCAAAAGCCCCCAAAAAAGGAGCTCCAGCAAGGTGAGTAATGAATCGACTCCGTTTCATGGTAGTGGATCAAGGGTTTATGGACACTAGCGCAATATGGCAGCAATAAGACGGCATCAATACAGCAATACTGCAGCATAATAACACATCAGTGGAAAAGTGTTGGGTGTTCTTTTAGATAGGTTAATACAGGCTCTGGAAGGAATTCATCTAAGGCTTTATGCATCACAATTCGCTCACGACTCTCTGTAGACGATATATCAATCATCGGATGGTCTATCACCTCGATATGAAATCGGACATCAGAGTCATAGTCTGACTTGTGACTTTCGGATCGTTGTGCGACGAAGATTCGATGCTTCTCTATAATTTGTTCATAGCCAAACCATTGATGTAGAGACCGGGCGCTATCTTCCCCCATACATAGAATAAAATCATAGTCTGGATGCTCATTTTGAAGAAATTCAAGCGTTTTGAGCGTGTATGATGGTGGGGGTAAATATTTTTCAAGTGCTTGTACTTTCACCTTTGGTGCGTCACGAAATACAGTTTCGCACAAGCGTACTCGATCATCGAATGGAATGGTCGCTTTGTCGCGATGGGATGGGTGAAACGTTGGAACCACCCACACTTCATCCAGCTCTGGGTGATGCAATAATGAATCCACCACTGCAACATGGCCTAGGTGGATTGGATCAAATGCTCCCCCAAATAGGCCAATGTTTGTTTTCAAAACCTTGAATTATCGTGGAATTATCGCGACGCTGTGGAGGTATTACTCGAGAACGAAGCTATAGCCGCTTCCGCTTCGTCAAAGAGTTCTTCAATTCTGGTCCGTGACTCCCCTCTTGGGAAAAGTTGCAAATAGGTATCATATACGTCTAAAGCTTTTTGATACCTTTCGCGTTGACGATCCGACACGCTATTGTCCGCATACAAAATGTAGGACTCCATCTGCTCGACAAGAGATTGTTCCGCCCATGCCGTCTCTGGATACTGATCAATCACCTCTCCATACGTGAGCACAGCCGCTTCATAGCGCTGTGTTCGTCGGTAAAAATCTGCGGCTGAATAGATTTTTTGAGCCAATTTTTCACGCAATGCATCAATCGAGGCAATCGCCTCTTCTCGATATTCGGAGCTTGGATATCTTGATAAAAAGATGTTGAAGTTCTCAATGGCCTGCACCGTATAGGTTTGGTCCAATTTGTATCGAGGGCTTAACTCATAGTAGCATCGTGCAATATTCAAATCTGCTGTCTCGCGTCTTGGAGAGTCAGGATAGAGAAGCGTAAAGCGCTCGTACTCAGAGGCAGCGACTAAATATCGTTTGTTCTTATAGTTTGCCTCCGCTAAGTAAAATTGGACATCTTGTGCCACAATAGAGCCTCTTCCAAGCGTCAATACAGCATTAAAAGCCCCAGCAGCTTCGTCCCATTTTTCATCCTCATACAGCGCCAGCGCTTTTTCGTAGGCCACCTCTAGCGTATCTCCAGGTTGAATAAACGACGTGTTTCTACATCCAGAAGCCATGATGACCAACAACAAGATGGCCGATAATACGTACCGAGTGTACTTTTGAAAGGATTGGAACCGAGTGAATGACATCATGAACTGGATAGTTTTGGCTTTCGTTTTTGATCAGGATTACCCTTCACGGCCCATAAGATAATGAATGAGTGTGGAGAACACATCATGCGCCTTTGATCCGTCAAAGTGATTTAAATGGGTCATCCCTTCTCGGTAATACTGATCAAGCGTTTTTTCTGCCTCTTTGACAACGCCATAAGTGGTCATTTGTTTTAAGACCCATTCCACATCAGATGCATCACGCTTGGGCTTGCTAAGTAATACCTGGAGTTGGTCTCTGTCTGAGGATTGCATTCGCTCGCACAAGGTGGTCATTAAAAACGTTTGTTTCCCTTCAATAATGTCGCCACCAATCAATTTCCCCATTTTTTCTTGAGACCCTGTGACATCAAGTAGGTCGTCTTGTATTTGAAACGCCAACCCTACATCGGTCCCAAGTGCCGCAAGATGAGCTAATTGTGTGGAGCTACCTCCTGCAATTATCCCCCCCATCTGTAACGCTCCTCGAAGTAGCGCAGCTGTTTTACCGTCAATCATTTTGAGGTAATCATCGGGGCTAGAAAGTCGATCCGCTGCTTGGTCCATGTCCAGGGCCTGACCGTTACAGACCTCATAGATAGACTCTAAATAAATTTTATATAAATCATGAAACCTATTACTAGGCAATGAGTCATAGTGATCAGTAAGAATCATCATCGACTGAACAAATAGACTGTCACCACTGAGGATGGCAGTGTTGGTCCCCCATTTTTTGTACACAGAGGCCTGTCCTCGACGAATATCTGCATCATCCATCACGTCATCATGGATTAACGTGAAATTATGGGTCATTTCAATGCATGTTGCCGCAGGTAGTGCGTCTTGAAGGGATCCCCCGCATAATTCGGCACCTAACAATGTGAGTAAGGGGCGAATTCGCTTCCCTCCATTTTCAAGGGTATGTTCGATGGGCTCCTGAATGGAGTGAGGTGTTGTGCTTCGCCTCGGTGCATAGTGAGCCTTAAAAAACGTATCGAATGCTTGAGCGTAGGGAATGAGAACGTCAGGTAATGCTGCCATGGTTCAAAGATAGCATTTTTCGGACGTGAGCTCATCAAGCTTCGTTGCCCCTACAAGGCACATTACTTTGGATAAGTCTTTCTTCCACTGTCCAAGCAACTCATCTACAGCATTTACCCCCTGTTCAACATACGTCTTCATAATCGGTTGAGCGACACCCACAAGGTCAGCACCTAGGCAAAGAGCTTTAGCCCAGTCGGCTACTGAGTAAAGACCACCTGAAGCGATTAACACAAAGGTCCAATCCTTTTTGAGGGGTGCTACATCGTGGATGCAATTCGCTGTGGGAATTCCCCAGTCAGAGAATACATCGCGAGGTGATTGATCATTGTGACGCAGCTGTTCGGCACGTGCCCAGCTTGTTCCTCCTGCTCCGGCTACATCGATGGCGGAGACGCCTATATTCAGTAGTTTTTTTGCAACGCCGCCATGGATACCGGCACCTGTTTCTTTCACAATAATAGGGGCATGTGAGTGGATCACAAGCTTTTCTATCCCCTTTAGAATCCCACGAAAATCTCGATCACCCTCCGGCTGTGTGAGTTCCTGAAGTGGATTGAGGTGAACAATCAGCGCATCTGCCTCCAGCGCGTCTACGAGATGCATGAGTCGCGATGGATCCGCTTGTTGCGCAACCTGTGTGGCGCCGATATTCCCAAATAAAAGAGCGGTGGGTGCATACTTTCGTATTTCCCTAAAACCATCAGGAAGATCGCTAGACCCGGGTTTATCTAGCATAGAACGCTGACTCCCCAAACCTAAAGCTAGTTGATGCTCTTCAGCGAGTTGACACAAATCCTGATTAATCGTTTGCCCTTTGTCGTACCCCCCTGTCATGGAGGAGATGATTAAGGGCATCGACATCGGTTTGTCAAACAGAGTCGTTTCGGTTTGTATCTCTTCTAAGGAACACTCAGGCAGGGCTTGATGCTTCAAGCGAAGGGTCTCAAAGCCAGTGGGAGTGTGGTATTGACTATCTAATTGTGTCGTGACTCGTACATGATCAGCCTTACGTTGTGCGCTGCTCATGTGGATCATTTTTTAAATAAAGGAACATTGGAACAAGCCTCGCCAATCATCACTTTGGAGGCCACACTCGAGACCCTTTGCAGCACTAAGCCATATAAATCATCTGAAATAGCTTCGTGTGAGCACCCTTTAATGATGACATTCTTCCCCTCATAGGGACTCCAATCCGTTGTATAGATCTTGCTAGAAATAAACGCATGTTTTGCATCCTGAGGCTCGCCTATATGGACGTATGTGGCTCCTGCTTCATGGAGTAAGGGTATGGGTTTCAGCCAAGCCCACGTGGGAATAATGGTATCTATGCTACAACGAATGGCAACAACGGCTCTTTGGTAGTCTTCTAGGTCTAAAGCGGCGAGTTGTTCATTAAAATGGTCCTCTTTGGCAATCATCTCCTTGAACAAGAGTGGTTTTAAATCAAAGGATTTAACCGGTACACCCTTCAACCATTGCTCCATGTCTAAAGTGGTGAGCTTTCCAGACGATTTTACTTTGTTGACAAGGGGCTTGGTAGCCATAAAAAGTGTATTGAGTCGGTTTACACCGAGAAGGATTCACCGCAACTGCATGTGCGTGAGGCATTGGGATTCACAAAATGAAATCCTTTGCCTTCAAGCCCTTCACTGAAATCCAACATGGTGCCTGCTAGGTAGAGATACGATCTCATATCAACGCGCACGGGGATGCCATTAATCACCCCTTCTTGATCCCTAGGCTTGCTCTGGCCACGCGCTTCTACATCCAATTGGTACGTGAGTCCACTACAACCGCCGCTTACGACTTCAATACGTATTACCTTGTCCCACGTAGCTGCAGAGGTAGATTTCTTGTCAGCTTCAGAGGCTTGATCACTCCACTCAACCCCCAAAACATCCAATATTTTCGTTTTGGCAGAGGTAGAAATCGATAAATCGAGGGACTCAGTTGTTTCCATGGGTTATACAGAAATTACTTCAATTTCTGGATCAATTCTTTTAACCATACTTTCGATAGCGTAAAGGGTGCCAGAGGTTGCTGTGGGGCAGGTTCCACAAGCTCCTTGGTAATGAACTTTTAGCCTATGTCCATCCAGACCTATGACTTTGAGCCCCCCTCCATCGGCAAGCAGATAGGGTCTGACTTGTTGATCCAACATCTCATTAATCTCTTTGAGACGGGGATCATCTGAATTCATAGCCTCTTCGGAGACATGAACTTCTTGGTCATCCGCAAGGTCCATTTGTGGTTTGGCTTCTCGAATCGGTGGGGCAAGCTTGCGCAACAATTCCGACCAAACCGCATTACCATCTTGTGTGACGGTGATGTATTTATCGACATAATAGACATTGATAACATGATCAATGGCAAATAAGGCACTCGCAAGCTCATCGCCGTCGGCATCAATACTAGACTCAAAGGAACGCGTAACCCCATTGGTTAAGGGTTCCCCAAGGATGAATCTCATGGCATCAGGATTCGGCGTACGTTCGATTTCTTTGATTTTTGGCATAGTTGGTTCGGTTTATCTAATTAATCTATGAAACCAGAGTTGACTTTCAAGGTGATTCTTTGTCTAGGTTATGAAAAAAACTCGAGTCCCTCCTCAATGGCCGAGATAAAACGATCAATGTCTTCCACTGTATTATAAAACGTGAGAGAACATCTAACGGTTCCAGGCAATTGATAGTATTCGATCAGAGGTTGAGCACAATGATGTCCTGTTCTTACGGCTACCCCTCGTCGATCCAAAAACATCCCCATATCGTATGGGTGAATCCCTTCAAAATGTAGGGGAAGTACTGCAATACGTTCGCTTGGTGAGCCGATAATCGTTGTTTTGGGAAGCGTCTCTAGACGAGACTGTGCTTCGAGCAAAAGTTCGTGTTCGATGGAGGCGATTGTCTCCATGCCGATATCCATTAAGTAGTCAATGGCTGCGCCAAACCCAATTCCTGCCGCAATCGCGGGGGTGCCTGGCTCAAATCGAAGTGGTGGACGTTGATACGTTGATGATTCGATGGCCACATGCTCGATCATGCTCCCTCCTCCTCTGAAAGGTGGCATCGACTCTAAATGCTCCATTTTGCCATATAGAATCCCAAAACCGGTCGGCCCGCAAAGTTTATGAGCTGAAAAAGTGTAAAAATCACAATCCAAGGCTTGCATGTCCACGGTAAAATGGGGCGCAGATTGGGCTCCATCTAGCATAACAAGGGCACCCTGATCATGGGCTTGGGTGATCATCTCCTTGACGGGATTCACCGTGCCTAAAGCGTTGGATGCGTGAATTAGAGCCACGACTTTGACAGGTTCCTGCGCTAGCAATCGTTGGTATGCGTCTTGGTCAATCTCCCCTTTCTGGGTAATTGGGACCTTGTGAATCACACAACCCTTTTCCTGTGCAACCTGCTGCCATGGAACAATATTAGCATGGTGCTCCATCTCCGTAATAAGAATGGCGTCACCTGTGGTGAGATGTGCTTTTCCCCAAGTATGTGCAACTAGATTAATAGAATCGGTCGCACCGTAGGTGAAAATGATCTCTTCACGCTGAGCCGCACCAATCAGGGCTTGAACACGATCACGGGTGAGCTCATAATCATCCGTCGCCGTTTGGCTCAACGTATGAACCCCTCGATGAACATTCGCATGCGCAGTTCGGTGATATTGATTGATCGTCTCTATCACCGACTCAGGCATTAGACTTGACGCAGCACTATCCAGGTACGTGAGTGGGTACCCGTTGATTTCCTGTTGAAGCTCAGGAAAGTCGAGATGATATGCGTGCGTCAGGGCCATGGGCATTCATTAGAAGCGTGAGGCTACGTTTCGACTTGTGTAGGCTTTCACTTCATCCACTAGGAACGTGTGAACAGATTCTACTTCGATATTTTCAATCGTTTCAAGGGCAAAAGCGTAGGTAAGTACTTCTTTTGCCTTTTGCTCGGTCATCCCACGACTCTGAAGGTAAAACACTTCATCAGGATCCAAATCTCCGATCGTTGCACCATGAGAACATTGGACATCATCCGCGAAAATCTCCAATTGAGGCTTGGTGTACACGATTCCGTCTCTAGAGAGAAGTAAGTTTCGATTCTCCTGAAAGGAATCAATAATCTGAGCATCTTGGCGTACAAAGATTTTGCCATTAAACACACTATGGGCATTTCCGTGCACGACCACCTTATGGAGTTGGTGAGAATTACCATGCGAAAAACGGTGATCCATCACAGAGTGTGTATCTGAGATTTGATCTCCATCAATTAAAATCAATCCATCGAGGGTAAAATCAACCTCTTCGCCTGTTTGGATAATTTGAGGCTCATTTCTGAACAAATGTGCTCCTAGTGAGATCGTATAGGAATGGTACTCAGCTGTACCCTCAAGGGACGTGATAGGCCTTGATACATGAAAGCACGATTTGTTTTCACGCTGTATACGAAGGTGATTTAGGCGCCCTTTTTTTTGAACAAACGTCTCCATGACAGGGATCGTCAAATAGACGGAGTCATCAAGTGACACGTGCTCTTCAATGAGTGTTGCCTCAGCTTCCTGCTCTACGTGAATGAGCAAACGAAACGAGGAAACATAAGGTGTTGCACTCCCTGTTTGAATATTCAGCACATGTATAGGAGCCTCAACCTTGGCGCCTTTGTGCACATGGAGGTAATACCCTGAGGTAAGAGTAGCAGTATGCAACACGGAAAAGTAATCACGTTCGACCGGGACCAAAGATTGGAATCCAGCCTCGTCAAGCTCTGACGGCGTCATGTCTTGGAGCTTCTTGACAGTAATAGCCTCAGTGGAGAGTGAGAATGTGCTCAAATCCTCACGAATCACACCGTTCACAAGAACAAGCGTCGATTCTTTCGACTCAGGAAGTCGATATTTTTGGACGTGCTCTTCGGTCACACTCTTTGCCTCACCATTCACACTTTGGAAAGCATGTTTTGAGAGTGTTTTAAGTGGGGTAAAGCGCCAATCTTCATCCTTTTTGGTGGGAAAAGAAAGGCTTTCCAATGCGTGTGCAGCTTTGGCAGCATAAGGAGCTACCCAATCGAGGGCAGGCTGACTCGTAAATTCTAGTTCTTTAAAATACATATCTCCTTTCTCAAGCGTTTTCTAACCAGTCATAGCCCTTCTCTTCCAACTCAAGCGCTAATTCTTTTCCACCCGTTTTTACGATCACACCATCAATCATGACGTGAACCACATCCGGAACAATATATTCTAGAAGTCGTTGGTAGTGTGTCACCATCACGACGGCAT
>DDIC01000010.1:8023-8223 GCA_002338335.1 Bacteroidetes bacterium UBA1860 | reverse complement strand
AGTACGAGAGGACCGGGTTGGACACACCGCTGGTGTACCTGTTGTGCTGTCAAGTGCATCGCAGGGTAGCTAAGTGTGGAAGTGATAAGCCGCTGAACGCATCTAAGCGCGAAGCATGCTCCAAGATAAGTGTTTCCTTAAGAGTCCTGGAAGACTACCAGGTAGATAGGCGGTAGGTGTACGCATGGTAACATGTTTAG
>DDIC01000010.1:0-7737 GCA_002338335.1 Bacteroidetes bacterium UBA1860 | reverse complement strand
GTGTACGCATGGTAACATGTTTAGCCGAGCCGTACTAATCACTCTTGCGGCTTTGCTCGCATGATTTGCACAGCCGAGATGGCTCCATCTGGAACCATCAATGAGCTTGCAGTCATGCCTTGCACGATCTATACAAGTCTTACACTCGCTAACTAACGTCAAATTCTATGAGTTTGATGAGGTGATTAAGCGCAGAGGTCACACCCGTTCCCATCCCGAACACGGCCGTTAAGCTCTGTTGCGCCGATGGTACTGCACTGTGGGAGAGTAGGTTGTTGCCTCATCTATTTTTTATAAAGGGGAGTCGCTTTGCGATGCCCCTTTTTTTATACCCACAGATTCCACGGAATATTTCCGCAATGTTTTGTAACCTACATATAATCAGCAACATACAATCCCTACTGCTATCAAATCATCATTTGACACCTTCATTTCAAGGTATCACCAACGACTTACAGATCTTTTTGCACCCTTCGAAACCCAATCGCGATTAGGGCTCCAAAGACAGTTTCCAAAACAATTCATGAGTGATGTACTGGACTGTAAGCCATTATCTGTATTCATCCCTGAAAGCTATGGAGGACGAGGAGGGGATTCGGCTGAAGCATTATCTATGCTTGAAGTGAGCTCTTACCATTCGTTACCCTTGTCTTTAATGATGGGGATCAATGGGGCGTTATTTCTACAACCCGTGGCTAATTATGGCGCTGATTCTACCAAAACCTCCATATTTGATGGCGTCTTGGAGCACAACAAAATGGGTGGGCTGATGATTACCGAACCAGGATTTGGATCGGATGCTCTTAGGATGCAAACAAGTTATCGAGGTGAGGGTGCATCCTATAGAGTCAAAGGGATCAAGCATTGGGCTGGGCTCACCGGTGAGGCTGATTATTGGTTAATCACGGCTCGCCCAAAGAATGATCAAGGTGAATTAGGGCGAGATGTCTCCTTTTTCGTGCATGATGCAGAGAATGGAGGGATTGAGGTTGAGGAGGTCTTCAACAATTTGGGACTGTATATGTTACCCTATGGCCGTAACCAAATTGATATTTCTGTGCCAGAATCCCACAAATTGGAGCCAAAAACGATTGGTATTAAGATGATGCTGGACGTTTTACACCGAAGTCGGCTTCAATTTCCTGGGATGAGTACCGGGTTTTTGGGGAGATTAGTCGATGAAGCGATGACGCACTGCAAGGAAAGATTCGTTGGGGGCGCAAGTCTTTTTAATTATGACCAGGTCAAAGCGCGACTCTCAAGACTTCAATCCTACTTTACCGCGAGCTCTGCGATGGCCTTTTTTGTGAGCCGCAATGTCCCGTTATCGATGGATACCTCAAAGATGGACTTAGCGGCGAATGCTGTAAAGTCTGTGAGTACGGATTATATGCAATCTGCCTCACAACATCTTTTGCAACTTGTGGGGGCAAAAGGGTACCGATTGGACCACATTGCGGGTCGGGCCGTGGTCGATAGTCGCCCTTTCCAGATATTTGAAGGATCTAATGACATTCTCTACCAACAGATTACAGAAAGTGTGATCAAACTGATGCGTGGAGCCAAAGAAACAAATCTTTATCGTTTTTGTGTGGATCATCCTTTGACAAGTCAAGTTGCTGAAAGGCTTCGCCAAAGTCTCGACTTTGAGATCCATCCTCAGATGGCACAGCGAAAATTGGTTTCATTGGGACAGGCTCTTGGGCGTCTCATTACTATGAATATGACCGTAGAGATGGGAGCGAAAGGGTATGCGTCGGATATGATTCAGCAAACGATTCACGTGATGGAATCAGAAATCAAACAAATCCTCACAGGGTATCATCAGCAAGCGGTACCTCTACCTGTGGAGGAGACGAGTTATGCCTCTACTAAAGGGTGGCGATCGTTTCTTTAAGACCCTCAGTATACGTCGCGACCCAATCTGGCGCGACACCAACTCTATCAGATTACAAAGAAACTCTTAATGCGATGAGTTCCACGCCGACTGAAACTCGCTGAGACCCAAGACCTCGACCACTGTTTGGCGCAATGCCCACAGATTTGAAGGAGTTCATGGTGGGTTGAAGAAAATGGAGCGAGGCGTGTGATTTGCTGTGTTGAAGTGAGGATCCGGTGTTGTTTCGGCTAACACCTTCAAATTCACCCTTGAGTGGCACGCCATTGGACCAAGCCTCAACCAATGGAGGCATGTCATTATCGGTCCCACCTGGGGCAAAAGATTTCTCAAAATCGAGTAAAAAAGCATCAATGAGGCCAAAAGAAGCCCCAACAAAGGCCCCCGTCGCTGCACCATACTGCAGTCCGTCGGTAAGCTCATCTCCAGAGACCAAAATCACAGCAGTCCCTACAATGGAGCCCAATGCGGAACCGTATATGGTGTCCATGAGTAACAGAAGGGATGTATTGCTGCCTGAGGCAAATAGCCCACGTTGTTGTACTGCCTCGCCGGGGGAGACGGAAGCAAGGTCATAAATCGACAGGCCAACCCCTGCCAGCATGCCAATACCCACACCCACACTCAAGGGACGTTGATAATCAGTTCCATCCTCTAATGCCATAGTGGCTAATCCTAGAATTGCACCTGTGGTTGTTGCATTCACCACATTACCGGCAATGGTAAATCCAGCATTTGGCGAGAGGGCAGGCTCATCATCGGCTGCTAAAAGCTGCGCTTGTAGATCTTTGGGACCCAAAAGTCCAGCCAGTAGTAGGGTGCAGAGGGTGAGGGCGCGGAACGGGAAGGGGCGGAATGAGAAGGTGCCTAATGGATAAGCCTTGAATGTGAAGGCACGAAACGGGTTCATCGATGACATCGCAGAGGGATTAGAATTAACCTGGGTCATGGCCTGCTACAGGTAAGACCTTGCCATTAAAGAAAGTATACTGCTCCGAAAAGAAGTTCGCAATCCAGTGCCCCATCTGTTCGGGCTGTATGTCAACAGTAAGGCCTGGAAAGGCCTCACCAAACATGTCTGTTTGCACAGCTCCTAGGCAGAGGGCATTGCTATGTACTCCCACAGAGCCCAGTTCTTCTGCCCAACACTCCGCCAAGGAGGCTATAGCTGCTTTGGTTGCGCTATATGCGCTCAGAGATGGAAATTTTTTCGAGCCTTGAAAGCCCCCCATGCTACTAATGGCAACAAGGTGTTTTTTGCCATAGCCATCCCCTAGAGAGTCACCAAGCATCTTTGTGAAGGTCTTGGTCAGCATCGCTGGCCCCAACACATTCACCTCCCACATTTTAGTCCAATCTTGCTCGTCTAGCTCATCAAAAGGTTTGGCAACAAGAAGACCCGCATTATGCACAATCCCAAAAAAGTGATGGCCCTCGGAGTTGCAACACTGTTGAGCGATTCGGTATAATTCATTTCGATCTTCCTCGGACGTTAGATCAGCAGGTGCAACGGTCATGGCTCCATCAGTGGTGTTGGCAAGAGCTTCCAACTTTGCAACCTGTCTGCCTGTAACAATGACATGGTGCCCGAAAACTCCAGCTAAGGCTTTGGCGGTAAACATTCCTATGCCTCGACTGGCCCCAGTGACGATAGATACTCGTGTAATCATAATGGAAAGTACAAATTGGTTGGGGGAAAGTCTTGCGTGTCGTTCAAAAGAGCCTTTATTTTCGATAAATCATTGAGTTTGTCCACACACTCACTCACCAAAATCCAGATTCCATGGCTCGCACCCCCTCTACAATGTTACCCTTGGGTACAATTATGCCCTCTTTTGACCTTCCGAATGTGAATGGAGGTTCGATTAAAGCCCCCGATAGTGATGCAACGGGTGAAAAAGGGACGTTGGTGATGTTCATTTGCAATCATTGCCCTTATGTCAAGCATGTGGATGAGGAAATGCGTCAATTGCATGCAGATTACAAGCATAGAGGGATCGAGACGATCGCCATTATGTCGAATGATGTGGTGAATTATCCTGACGATTCGCCCGAAAAAATGGCCCAACAACGCTACGCGTTTCCCTATTTGTATGATGAAACGCAAGAAGTAGCCAAAGCCTTTCAAGCAGCCTGTACGCCTGATTTCTTCCTCTTTGACGCACAAGATAAGTTGGTTTATCGGGGTCAGCTCGATGATAGCCGTCCTGGAAATGGGGTAATGGTGACAGGCAAAGACCTTCGTGCAGCCATGGACGCTGTGGTAGCGGGCAACGCAGTCAGCGCTGACCAAGTGCCAAGCTTAGGGTGCAATATCAAGTGGAAAGCCTAAGCTTGAGTGCATGGCCTAAGCTTTTAGGTACTGTCTGAGACTAGCTCTGGGCCTGGGCCTGCAACAAGTCTCTGCTTACCCAGCTTTGATAATGGCAAGGGTGCAACGTGACTTGCAGACCAGCTTTTCTCGTCCCATGGTCCGGATTTCTACGTCCCAAACATGCGTTTGACGCCCCATATGTATCGGAGTTGCTCGTCCTTCAACACGCTCTCCAATCTTTGCAGGGCGTAAATGATTCGCATTAATTTCAATACCTACCGCTCGGTAGGACTCATCAGGAACGTTGAGCCATGCCCCTACACTCGCCACAGATTCGGCTAATGCAACCGATGCACCCCCATGGAGTAAACCAAACGGCTGAATGGTTCGATGGTCCACGGGCATTTCTGCAATGACAAGATCTTTGGCAAAATGGGTGAACACCATGCCCAGCTTGTCCCCCATGTTGTCTGGAAAAAACTCGACAAGCATATGAGCACGGTCGTACAATCCCTCTTCTATAAAAGGGTCATGTACTTGTTTTGAGGTGTTGTCTGTGCTGTTTGAGTTGTCAGAGGGGGAGCTCATGCGTTGGTCTTAGTTAAAGTGAATCATGCCTGTAATACATCGTCCAAAGTACTGTTTTTTATGGTTTGAAGCATGAATCCATGTATCTTTCGCAGAATTGAACTTGCCATTTCGTATGACGTCAAACGATAGAGAAACGCTTTTTTACGCGCTCGATGCAGCGGTGATGCAAAGCCAGGGGAGGGAGTTCCTTGGTTCCACAAAGGTTTATGGTGAATGGCAACCTCTTACCGCTCAACGCTTTCATGAGCGACGAAAGCATCAAGCCGCTGGACTCCTGGCTTTGGATATTGGCCATGGCGACCATGTCGCATTGTATATGGAGAATAGCTGGGATTGGCTCGTCGCTGATCTGGCCATTCAGTCGATAGGTGCTGTGAGCGTTCCTATATACACGACGATGTCCGCTGATAGCATTGCCTATATTTTGCGTCATGCTTCCGTGAAAGCGATCTTTGTGTCACCGTCCTTTGCCGATGCTACGTTTCGAGAGACGGTTCAAGATGTAGCTTCCTTAAAAACGGTGATCTGTCTCTCTTCAAGAATGTCTATCCACCACCAGGCTGAGGCGCTTGCGGGTCCGGGTGCAGAGGTGTCCCTCACGACGGAGGGCCTTGAAACACTAGGTGCAGAATCCATTAAAACAAATCCCGCTGTAGTAGAGGAAGCTGCCCGCTCCGTCAAAGCGGATGATTTACTGACCCTTATTTACACATCTGGCACCACAGGCACCCCCAAAGGGGTGATGCTCACCCATCGTAACGTCGCTTCAAATCTTCGGGAAGCACTCAAGCGAATTCCCTTCACCATGGAGGAGGGTTACGGTCAAGTTGTGCTCTCATACCTTCCACTCACCCATATTTTTGAGCGGATGATTTGTTATTTGTACCTCTCATTTCATGCCAAAATTCATTTTGTAGAGGATGTAAAAGAGATGCCGGTCGATTTACAGGAGGTGAAGCCGTTTATGTTTGCCTCAGTGCCCCGACTTCTTGAAAAGCTCCATGCAGCAGTGCTCATGCGCGGACGCGATTTAACAGGAGCCCAACGAAAAATCTTTGATTGGGCGATGAAGAGGTTGGAGTCCTATGATCCAGAGCATCCCCCGAAGGCGTTCAGCCCAGCGGGGATTTCTCACAAACTTGCGGATCGCTTAGTCTATGCAAAAATTCGAGAGCGTTTTGGTGGGAAATTGTTTGGCATTGTTTCTGCGGGAGCTGCGTTATCGCCTACGTTATTCCGATTCATGAATGGGATTGGATTGTGGTGTGGTCAAGGGTATGGCCTCACAGAAACCTCACCAGTGCTCACCATCCAAGATCCAACCAGAATGCGAGTGGGGTCAACAGGCAAAGCTCTGGATAATGTGGCGCTTCGTATTGCCGAGGATGGCGAGGTTCAGGCCAAAGCGCCAAGTATCACGCCAGGGTATTATGCTCAACCAGAACAAACTGCAGAAGTATTTACCAAGGATGGTTGGTTTAAAACAGGAGACATTGGCCGCCTTGATGATCAAGGAAACCTCTTTATCACCGATCGTAAAAAAGCCCTTCTGAAGCTCTCAACAGGTAAATACGTAGCGCCGCAACCTATCGAGGATGCACTGGTTCAAACTGGATTTATTGAACAAGCGGTGGTCGTGGGTAATGAACGCAAATTTTGTTCTGCATTGGTAGTACCTTCGATGGATTCTATCCGAAAAAGATTGGTGATGGACGGGCGGTTGCCTTCTCTGCCAGCGCCACATATTGAACGAGAAAAGATTCAAGAATTTGTCCAGTCACTCATTGATGCTGCAAATCACCGATTCTCCCCATGGGAAACCATTAAACAGTTTGCCATTCTTGATGCGCCGTTTTCGATTGAATCGGGTGAGCTAACGCCCACACTTAAAGTGAAACGCTCTTTTGTTGCGCAGAAATATCAAGAAGTGATTGATCAGTTATACGGGAATTGATTGCCTAAGGTAGAAACGACTCACTGCATATCGAGCTGCTGTTGAACTAGTTTCGCAGCGGCTGCCGTCCGCAAGGCATCAAATGAAGAGAATGCGACAGATTTGCCATGTTGGACCGCTTTTAAGAATCTGCCCACAGATAATTCGGCAGTTTGAGAAGGGTCAAAATTGAGTTTTTTGACGGTCAAATATCCACCTTTGTCGACGGCAATAGATCGTACTTGTTGAGTGGCCACATCACACTCAAGCTCAACACTCGAATCAGCAACGGTACGAATGTGGGTTGCATGGGCACTTGTTAGCGAGAAGGTTAAAGTAGCCGTTGCTCCACTGTCAAAATGGAGCATCATGTCTAGACTCGTCAAACACCCAGAGAGTCGGGTTGCGCTGACAGACACTTTTTGTACCCCGCTATCCATCCATTTCACAAAAAGTCCCACTTCATCTAGCCAATGTTGGGTCAACTGCTCTTTATTCTCCGAGAAGGAGGCACTGACGAGATGCTTCAAAACATGGATTCGTCTAGGTCGTTTCATTTGTTGGCGCATCCAGTGGGAAGATGCTGCAAAAGTAGGCCAATGAGCGAATTGGACAGGTACGCCAGCCTCCTGACTCACAGCATGGACCGCCTGAAGGTCATCATACTGATCGGATATTTTGCTAATCAAGAAGGTTGGATAGGACTGCTTCAATATTTTAAGCAATCGAGTGAGTCGCTTGTCGGAGTCGTCAACAAGCAAGCAGGCATCCACAGCTTTTAGATGCCGGATTTTTTGAGTGATATAGACTTCGTCAACTGATTGGAATCCTCGCAGGTGATTTTCCCAAGCCGCTGCTCTATCAGAATTACCAATAATCGCGACTTTCATGGGGGTCTAAGGATTCGTCTCTGTTTATTTCGGCATCACTAACGCTAAAATAAAATAGGCAATTATGGCAGTGCCAAAAGAAAAAATGATAAACAGTAGGTAGAGTACGCGA
>DDIC01000080.1:19152-24032 GCA_002338335.1 Bacteroidetes bacterium UBA1860 | reverse complement strand
GGCAGTTTAATTTCTGCGCAAGCAGGTTCACTTTTTGCGTTTCTTCCACCTGATACATTTAACGCCGACCAGCTCATCGTTTCACCAAGGACAGGTGCATCATTTACCTACACTCTGAATGATACGCTTCGTCCAAATGTATACCTATTAGAAGATCCAGACTCAGAGGATCAAATTGGTGATCTTCGACGCACAACCATGTTGAACGCTCCGAATTGGAACTAGGGCCACGGCGTCATTGAGAATTATAGCCGGGACATTTAAGGGTAAGTCTATCCCCGCTGCTACAAGTCAGAATGTTCGCCCCACCTCCGATCGAACCAAGGAGGCCATATTTTCTTATCTGGACGCACGATATGTTTGGGATGGACATACGGTGCTGGATCTCTTTGCAGGAACGGGAAATTTAGGCCTTGAAGCCCTTTCAAGGGGTGTATCGTCTGTAGATTTTGTGGAGGCTGAAACCGATGTCGTGAAACGCCTCTATTCAACTTGTCACACTTTTGGCGTTGAGTCGCAAGTCCGGATTCATAATGTCGATGTCGCCACGTTTTTAGAACAGTGCTCCCAAGCCTTTGACTTCATTCTTGCAGATCCTCCCTATGATTGGCCTCTAATTCCTGAACTTCCATCCATCATCCTAGACGGAAATCTTCTTTTGGACGGCGGAACATTTATATTGGAACATGATCGTCGCCATTCGTTTGATGAGCATCCTCGATGTGTCCGTTCAAAACCCTACGGCCGTACGATTGTAAGTATCTTTGAACCCTAATTAGGCTTAATCAGCATGTCTAAGACCGCTCTGTTTCCTGGTAGTTTTGACCCCATCACCAATGGTCATGTAGATTTGCTTGGCCGAGCATGCGATTTGTTTGAAAAAATAATCGTAACAGTCGCCGTTAACAATACCAAGACCGCCCTTTTCACAGGCGATGAGCGGGTAGAGATGATCCAACACGCCATTCAAGACAAGCCCTGGGCGTCTCAGGTGGTGGTGGAGCAATTCCAAGGACTCCTGATCGATTATGCCAGACAAAAAGACACCAAGATCTTGATTCGCGGTGTGCGTCAAATTTCTGATTTTGAATATGAATTTCGGATGGCGTTAACGAATCGAAGGTTAGCACCAGAGGTTGACACGATGTTTTTGATGCCAGATGAGCAATTAACCTTTATCTCGGCATCCGTTGTGAAAGAAATCGCAGCGTGGGGGGGCGATTTATCCTCTTTTGTCCCTGAACCTGTTGCTACAGCGCTTCGCCAAAAGTTTAACGGCAAATCTACGTTATCGAGTTGACCCTAATCCGGTCCCACATTCAAGCTTCTACCCCAGTCTATGGCTATTCAAGTATCAAACCGCGCGCAATCCCTCGCCCCTTCACAAACCTTAAAATTTTCGGCCAGAGCCAAAGAATTAGCCGCTGAGGGAAAATCTATCGTTGCGTTAACCGCAGGTGAGCCTGATTTCTCCACACCCAATGTCATTTGCGAGGCCGCCATTAAGGCGATCAAAGCGGGGCACCATGGCTATACCATGAATACAGGTCTTCCTGCTTTGCGTGAACGAATCGCTGCCAAAATTAAACGAGATCAAGGGCTTGATGTAGGATTGGATCAGATTGTTGTGTCCAATGGAGCCAAGCAATCGATTGGATTTAGCATGCTAGCTACGTTAAATCCAGGTGACGAGGTGATTATCCCGACACCCTATTGGGTATCCTATCCCGAAATGGTCCGTTTTGCAGAGGGTGCACCCATCTTTGTGAGAACGAGTTATGAATCTGCGTTTAAAATGAGCGCTGCCCAGCTTGAGCAAGCCATCACCGCCAAAACACGAGGGGTCATTCTTTGCTCTCCATCGAATCCAACAGGAAGTTGTTATACGCATGAGGAGCTTTTAGAACTTGCTGAGGTTCTTCGAGCGCATCCCGATGTGATGATCTATTCTGATGAGATTTATGAGTATCTGGTTTATGACGGAGAGGCACCGAGTTTGTTTACTGTGGCTCCAGATCTTTTTGATCGAGGCGTGATCATTAATGGATTCTCCAAAGGATTTGCCATGACGGGATGGCGGCTAGGTTATATGGTTGCTCCTGCTGAGATTGCCAAAGGGTTGGCCAAGATCCAAAGCCAAGAGACCTCCGCTCCATCCACGATTTCACAGTATGCCGGTATTGCAGCCTATGATATGCCTCTATCAGATCTAGAGCCCATGAGGCAAACCTTCGGATCGCGACGTGACAGGATTGTAAAAAGACTAAAGGCGATGCCGGGTATCAAATGCCAAACACCACCCGGTGCTTTTTATGTATTCCCAGATATTTCAGAACTGTTGGGTCGAGTGACAGACTATGGTGTCTCTATACACACCTCTACGGATTTCTGCATGGAAGCGCTTGAGCATGCTGGTCTTGGGATGGTCCCTGGGGATGCCTTTGGGGAACCTAATGGGATCCGTCTAAGTTTCGCTGCCTCTGATGATCAACTAGAGGAGGCCTTAAGTAGGCTGGATGCATTTGTTGGTGGTCTAACCTCTACCTCATCGTAGACAATCAATCCTGGACTCTTTTGGCGAATGGCAGAATCACTTCCAAACAATACAGATCACCAGAGCACAGTTCAATCCACTCAGGATAATCCCCCTATGGACATGTCCGCACAAGAATCATTAGAACAAACGAGGACAGACTTTGTGGAGTTTTGGAGTGAAATGGCTCATGCTTGGGGTATTAATCGCTCCATGGCTCAGATCCATGCGCTTTTATACCTGCATCCCGAATCCATGACAACGGATCAGATTATGGAGGCTCTTTGCATTAGCCGGGGGACAGCCAATATGAATCTGCACGAGTTGATTCATTGGGGATTGATTCAAAAAGTGAACAAAGAAGGGGATCGAAAAGACCATTATGTCGCAGAAGCCGATGTTTGGGAAATTGTTTCGTGCATTGTTCGCAATCGACAAGAGCGAGAAATTGCTCCTGTGCAGCACAAAATGAGAGAGTTACTCGATGACTATCATGTCGATCCCTCTCTGGACGCAAGTGAGGAAGTGCATCAAAGAATGAAAAATGTGCTGGAATTTATCGAAATGTTTGAAAGGTTTTCGACCGCCATTACTCCGTATATCAAAGGGAAGCATCAACAATATCTTAAAACCTTGGTACGTGTAGCTGAGGCTGGTCAAGCGTTGCGAGGTAAACCAGAATGACCACAAAACAAGAGTTAGGAGCGATTGGAGAAGCAACGGCGGCAGACTATTTGGTCGACAAGGGGTGGACTCTGTTGGAACAAAATTACCACTTCGAAAAAAGTGAGGTGGACCTTGTGGCCTATGATGGGTTCTGCATCGTCTTTGTAGAGGTGAAAACGCGACAATCTACTGAATTTGGCTATCCTGACGAAGGGTTGAGTGATGGACAATTGCGGCGTATTCAAAAAGCGGGTGCTGCATGGATTTATGAACGCAAAATGGATCCCTCACCCACTCGTGTAGACCTGATTGGCATTGTCATGGATCCTGGATCCGACCTGCCACCCGTCATTGAACATCTTGAAGGGGTTGATCGATGAGAGCCCTCTATGCCATTCGGAGTGGGTTGGCCATAGCGCTATTTGTGGTTCTCATGTTGGTCATGTATCCCATCGTAATTCTTGCCAATCTCTTCACCTTGGGTCATGCCACAAATCCTATGACGCAGTACGTTCTTCCATGGTTTATGGCCCCTTGCTTCTGGGTCTTAGGGATTCGATTCAAGCGTGAGTTCCATGAAACGACGCTCCCTAAGCAGGCAATTTATATTTTCAACCACAACGCAACCATAGATCTACTAACGATTTTTGCCTTGGGCATTCCACGCTCTAGATATGTCGCTAAGTGGGAAATCCAGTATATCCCAGTGTTCTTTCTTCTTGGCCGCGTGACTGGGCAGATTTTTATTAAACGGCAAAACTCAAAGCAGGCCGTCCAGCATCTTCACAAACAATACAAGCGAATACTGAAGCAGCGCTTGTCGATTGTCATTGCGCCAGAAGGTACACGCAAGCATGAAGGCCTTGTTGGACCTTTCAAAAAAGGTCCTTTTCGGATGGCTATAGATCTAGGCATCCCTATAGTCCCCGTATTTTTTGAGGGTAATCGTGACCTCAATCCTGGGGATGCATTGGTCGTTACACCCGGCACGATACGAGCTCACATTATGCCAGCTATCGACACATCGAATTGGAGCACGTCAACACTGCCAAAACATATTGAGGACGTACGGAACCTCTATATTGGATGGGAAGAGAGCTCGCCACAGAAATCTGTGGCTTAATCTCATATTCTGAACCTATTTTTCTCTGAAGAAATAGATCTTTTGTTCCTTCGCGTTTTTGCCGCTCTTGATCTTCACTTTGTGCTCTTGATTATACTGATAAACAGCTGTACGCATAGAGTTGACATTTTTTTCTGACTCGTAGGCAACTTCCACCGCATCTCCACCCGGCTTTAGCTTGTCAAGGGCTTCCATGAGGGGTTTAAACTTTGATGAACGACGCTTGGTCGATTTTACTTGAGTTCTTTTTACGAACTTAATTTCCATAATTAATTGATTTGAGAGGACGTTTTATTAACGATATCGTAATGTAAAAGGATTCAAGATAATGAACAAGAGTTTGCTCACTACTCTATTGGATATTATCCATGAATATATTCTACGATAATTCACTATGGCAAGATGCTTTTTTTACAAACGTCTTGGACGTGTCTATGATTGTTTAAAGAGGTAGATGCCACGAGTTTACACACTCATACACGCAAAGGGGTGGCAAAAAGTAGAGACGAAAGAAGGCTTTGCGAAAGGGTGGGCGCAGAGGGATTCGAACCCCCGACC
>DDIC01000080.1:17144-18840 GCA_002338335.1 Bacteroidetes bacterium UBA1860 | reverse complement strand
GACCCCCTGCTTGTAAGGCAGGTGCTCTAAACCAACTGAGCTATGCGCCCGAAAGGACAACAAAATTACGTGCATTTGGTATTCTTTCCAATAGAAAGGGAAAAGTACCAGATGTTCGTATCTTTTAGCGTATTGACTTTAACTTGATTTCCCTTTCTATGTACGTTTTTTTAATGGCCCCTCCATCCGGAGGACAAGAAGGAGCCATCCTAAACTTTGTATTCTTAGGTGCCTTATTTCTCGTCTTTTACTTTTTCATTATTCGACCTCAGTCGCAAAAACAAAAGAAGGTTGAGAAAATGATTTCTGAGCTCAAGAAAGGTGATAAAATTGTGACAACAGGTGGAATTATTGCCCATATTCAATCCATTGAGGACAAAAGTGTGCTTGCTGAAGTGGATAGTGGGGTAAAAGTGCGCTTCACAAAGGCATCCATTGTCGACGTAAATCCTGCCAAAAAGGAATCCTAAAGTCTCGCAGGGTATCGTTATGCCGGCTAGACAGCCCTCAACAGACACAACATTTGCAACAATTGATGAGGCCATAGAAGAGCTTCGTCAGGGACGTATGTTGATTGTGGTGGACGACGAGCATCGAGAAAACGAAGGTGATTTCTTGATGGCAGCTGACAAAGTCACCCCAGAGGCCATCAATTTTATGGTCAAACATGGCCGTGGACTGGTTTGTGTGCCCATTACAGCCGAAAAAGCCCGAGGTTTAAAATTGGACCATATGGTGTTGCAAGGGGCTGATCCAGAAGAGGCTGCCTTTACTATTTCGATTGACCATAATGCACGAACCACGACCGGGATTTCGGCTCCGGATCGAGCTGCGACCATTCAAGAGATGTTATCTTCGGAGACTCAAGCAGATGACTTTCGTCGCCCAGGGCATATTTTCCCGCTCATTGGTGTTGAAGGTGGGGTCCTACGTCGACCAGGACATACGGAAGCCTCTATTGATTTAGCTAGGCTTGCTGGTCTTCAACCGGCGGGTGTCATTTGCGAAATCATGAGTGACGACGGAGAGATGGCACGTGTTCCTGAGTTAATGGAGATGGCGCAACGCTTCAACCTACGGATGATCACCATTGAGGATCTCGTAAGGTACCGCCTTGAGAACGAGTCACTCATTCAAATTCTGTCACAACAACCCTTCACATCCGAGCTTGGAGAGTTTACCCTAACCACTGTGGAAGAGGTAACTACGGGGGATCGGCATTATGCACTGACAAAAGGGGAATGGACGCAAAATGATGCCGTATTAGTACGCGCCCATTCTTCGGATGTGCTTGCTGATACCTTTCGGTCGATGGACTCGACGCAGTCTGGGGTACTAAGACAGGCAATGGATATGATCCAAAAAGAAGGCCAGGGTGTGGTTCTCTATATGAATCACCATATGAAGGTCCACAGCCCTCAAGACCAAGAAGGGCGCGCTAGGGATGACAAAGATTATGGTGTGGGAGCACAGATTCTCTTTGAACTAGGCATCCGTAAGCTGAGACTTCTAACGAATCACCCCACAACACGTGTTGGATTGGAGAGCTTTGGCCTGACCATGGTAGAAACGGTTCCCTTAGACTAAGGCGCACATCAACGTCTAGGTTGGATCACCTACATTTGGTTCCACCTTTTAGCTCGCCAATGCCCCCTCCTCTGAGGCCTCTGCCTCGGATTCTGGCTCTGGCTCTGGC
>DDIC01000080.1:3765-16846 GCA_002338335.1 Bacteroidetes bacterium UBA1860 | reverse complement strand
TCTGGCTCTGGCTCTGGCGGCAAAATTCGATTTCGGAAAAGCAACATGGTGATGACCGTGACCGAGATCGCAATGTCGGCAACATTAAAGATGTATGGAAACACAGAAAATTCTTGAATCCTGAGGCTAAAGTGTAAAAAATCGACCACATGACCCTGCATAAAGCCACCGTACCCTTCCACCAAACCAAGAAACATCCTGTCAATGATGTTGCCTATGGCACCTCCTGTCACAAATCCCATCGCAATCAAAAAGACCTTGGGTGCTCTAGAGACATGCCACCCGACATACAGCAGAATACCCAGCGTTGCGAGAGTAGACAGTGCCCCCACAACAGGTGTCGGTAACCACTCAATACCCAAGGCCATGCCAGGATTGAGTGTATAGGTGAATCGAAACCAACCTGGAATAATATCTAGCGAATGTAACGATGGATCATGACGAATCACCCATTTTGTGAGTTGATCCACACCAATTACAAAGATCATGGGCACAAGGAACCACCCTAAGCGGAGTCGACCAGCACTAGCTGATTTGGATGGGGAAACGGCGTTTGTCGAAATGTCTTCTGGCATCACGTCGAGGATTAACGACGCTTTAGTTTCGCCTCAATACTCAATTGAGTGTGGGGTACGGCCTCTAAACGCCCTTTATCAATGGCCTTGCCTGTGACTTTGCAGATTCCATAGGTCTTATTTTCGATACGTTGAAGTGCATCATCGAGATACCGAATAAATTTCTTGGTGCGGTTAAACAACATGTATGTTTTCTCTCGCTCCTGAGCATCCGTGCCGGCATCCGCCATATGAAATGAGTACGCAGATTCATTGGATGCATTTTCCATGCTCTCTTTCAGATAAGACTGTAGAGAATCCATTTCTTGCTCTGCTTCCTCTCTTTTCTTGAGAATAATACCCTTGAAATACTCCAACTCCTCGTCATTAAACGGGGTAATATGCTCTGGAGTTTTTGATGAAGATTTATCAGCCATCGTCTTAATTAATTACCCTTCCTCAAAATGGCAATGGTACATTCACGCCCATCGAAATCCCATGTTTTGGTGAAGTCTGCTTCGTCTAATGCTGAGCTTGTTAAGGACTCAGCCAGTGTTTCGGACTGAATAGTATCCGAAAACTGCATCATCGCACCGAGAATCTCGGGCGAATCACTAAGATAACTAATTTCTATACGGTCTGTGACATCATAACTGGCCTCTTTACGCATGTTTTGAACCCGGTTGACAAATTCTCGGGCAAGACCTTCATGAATGAGAGCCTCGGTTAAGGCGACGTCAACAGCGATCGTAAGTCCTTGTTCTGACTCTACACTCCATCCATCCAAGCCCGTGCGGATAATCTCAACATCGTTCGATTCTAGCTCTACACTTGAACCATCTTCTAGCTCAATGGTCGCCCCACCCTTTTGCTCAAAATCGTGGACTTCTTCAGAGGACCACCCTTGGATTCTTTGGGCCACAGCCTTCATGGCGCCTCCTACCTTTTTCCCTAGCACAGGGAAATTGGGTTTAGCTGCCTTGTGGACAATTTGTTGATCATCATCCACTGTCTCAATCTCTTTCACATTCACTTCATCCAGAATAATAGACTCTACGCCAGCCAAATCTTGTTTAATCTGCTCATTGGCAGGTAATAAGATGCGCTGGAGGGGTTGCCGGACATTGAGTTCTGTTTTATTCCGTACCCGCAACACCATACTCGAAATCGAACGCGCCAACTCCATGCGTCGCTCAAGTGCATCATCCAAAGATGTTACCTCAACAGATGGGAAATAGGCAAGATGGACCGATTCACCCTCCTTCTGCGTCACATCATTCAGTTGATGATGTAGCCATTCAGCAAAAAATGGAGCAATAGGCGCCATCATTTTGGCTAACGCAGATAAACTCTCGTATAGGGTCTGGTAGGCTGAGGCTTTGTCGACACTTTGACCCTCCTTCCAAAAACGACGTCTTGAACGACGTACATACCAATTTGACAGGTCATCAATAAATTGCTCCATAGATCGAGCGGCACGTGTGGCGTCGTAACTGTCGAGCTGATCATCGACCTCTTGAATCGTCCGGTTTAATCGTGACAAAATCCATCGGTCAATCTCTGCCCGATCTTGTTTGGCGACAGGAGCTCCTTCATACTCAAACTCATCAATATTGGCGTAAAGAGCGAAGAAAGAATACACATTAGTCACCGTGTTAAATACTTTGCGCTGAGTCTCTTCCAGACCTTTTTCGCTAAACTTCAGATTGTCCCATGGAGCGGAATTACTCATCATGTACCACCGCACCGTGTCCGCACCGTATTTGTCGATCATCTCAAAGGGATCTACTGTATTTCCCTTTGACTTGCTCATTTTCTCCCCTTTAGGATCAAGCACAAGACCGTTAGAAATCACCGTTTTGTAGGCAGGTTCATCGAAAAGGAGCATCCCTAAGGCGTGTAACGTATAAAACCACCCTCGAGTCTGATCGACCCCTTCCGCAATAAAATCGGCTGGAAACCCCGTTTTAAATCGCTCTTTGTTCTCAAACGGATAGTGCCATTGAGCAAACGGCATGGCTCCAGAATCGAACCAAACATCCAACAAATCAGGAATTCTTCGCATAACATGACCTTGCTCATTGACCCATGTCACTTGGTCGATGAATGGGCGATGCAGATCGATCTCGATGTCGTCATCAAGCCCCGCTTTTGCACGAAGCTCGTCCATACTTCCGATGACTTCGATCATCGATGGGTCTTGCTCACTCACCCAGATCGGAATGGGGGTTCCCCAATATCGCTGTCTCGAAATCGCCCAATCAACATTATTCTCTAACCACGTTCCAAAGCGCCCCGAACCCGTGCTTTCGGGCTTCCATTGGATGGTTTTGTTGGCTTCAACCATCCGGTCTTTGATGGCTGTCGTCTTAATGAACCAAGAATCAATAGGGAAGGACATCAACGGTGTCCCTTTGCGCCAATCAAATGGATAACTGTGTTCTAAAACCTCTTGTCGAAACAGACGACCTGACGCTTTTAGCTCTTTGGAGATCACTTTATCGGCATCCTTAAACCACACACCTTCGAGGCTTCCAGCTTGCTCTGTAAATGTTCCATCTCGGCTGACGGGATTGAATAGGGGGATGCCCGCTTTCTGACAGGTTTCAAAGTCGTCTGCACCAAAAGCAGGGGCTGTGTGAACAATGCCTGTACCATCGTCTGTGGTTACATAGTCTGCTGGGTGCACCTTCCAGGCTTGTGAGATGTCATGGTTTTGGCCGTTGACCTCGTGCCCGTGCTGGTCTTGGCCGTTGTCCGCTTGGCCGTGCTGGACAAAATAGTCCTTTGCATAGCTGGTTGGGGGATCGTATGACATGCCAAGCAACTCCTTCCCCTTCCATTGTTTCTGAATCGACAGTACTTGTTCCTCCGAGAAATTCCTTGAAAGGCACTCTTTGGCAAGAATATAGCTTCTGTCATCATCTTGGATGGACACTTCTACGTACTCTAGGTCAGGGTGCACGGCAAGTGCCATATTGGAGACGACGGTCCAAGGTGTGGTCGTCCAGGCAAGAAAGGCACGATTCGGCTCATCTTTGAGCGGAAAAACGACCGTAATGGAGGGGTCTTGCACATCCTTATACCCAAGACTTACCTCATGAGAGGACAACACCGTGCCACTTCCTGGCGAATACCATGCAATTTTGTGCCCTTTGTAGAGATAGCCTTTATCATGGAGCTGTTTTAACGCCCACCAAACCGACTCGATATATTCATTTTTGAAGGTGATGTAAGGATCATCCAAATCAACCCAGTAACCCATTCGTTGAGTGAGAGTATCCCAGAGCTCTTTGTATTTGAGCACATTTTCTCGACACTTTTCGTTGTATGCTTTGATCCCATAAGCCTCAATATCGGCTCTAGACTGTAGGTTTAGTTCTTTCTCCACCTCAATTTCAACGGGCAAGCCATGCGTATCCCATCCCCCTTTGCGAATCACTTTGTACCCTTTTAACGTCCGGTAACGGCAAAACAAATCCTTCAGGGTCCGTGCCATCACATGGTGGATCCCAGGCTTACCGTTTGCCGTAGGGGGTCCCTCATAAAACGTAAAGGGCAAACCGTCCTCACGAGTCGATACACTTTTGTCAAAGGTTTCTTGCTCTTCCCACCACTTTAAAACTTTGGTTTCAAGGTTTGGATAGGAAAGTTGCTTAATTTCCTCAAACTGCCGTTGCATGATCCGAATTATGGTTTTTTGGGGAATCCCAAAGGTACGAATTTTTATTCCACTTACCCTTTGTTGGGTGCTTCTTGGAGGACTTGCAGGATGCACAACGCTGAGGGGAGGCCTTATCACAGAGGCCGATCTGAGTGTTTCCTCAGGCAGCAACTTTGAAAATCTATCCTTTGGTACGATTCAGCAAATGAATCGAAAAGCGACAATGCTAATCTTTGAGGGGTCTATTTTTGTGAGTACACCTAGTGGAACAGATAGGAGTCGAGTAAGGGTGAGCCTGTCTAAACATAGTTCCTTATTTGAGCTGCAAGGTCGGATGGGGATCGGTAAAATGGACCTCCAGTGTGGAACTCAAACAGATTTGACGATTGACCCACCTCAAGACCTGAGCCCCAATGAGCAGAAGATGCTTGATGTTCTTTGTCGGTCCATCTATCCTTTGAGTACTCTATCAACACAATTTGAGTGGAGATTGCTAAATCAAGAACATCCCGAGGAATGGGCCGCAACAACACAAACGGATGTAGAGGGAGAGCCCTTTTTGTGGATACTTGAGCGCTTCAAACAATTAAATGGACTCGTTTTACCCCAAAAAATAACCTTGCAGCATGCCTCAGAAGCATTTCGAGTACAGATGCTATTAAAGGCCACCAACTTAGAATCGATGGCAACACTGCCCCATGCGAATGAGTAGACCTATCACAAATCTTGTTCGTATACGCCAAAGATGGGGCGTCGCAGTCTTGCTTTGGTGCCTAATTGGCACGAGCTCAGCCTTTGCCCAGAGTGTCTATCTAGAAAGAAAAGCTCTATTGGAGGGGCAGCAACGAGAAACTCGAAACACCATCGATCAAATTGCTGTTCAACTTCAGCGTAGTCAGTCACTACTAGATGTCACCTTAAAAGAGGTCGATCAACAATATCGCCTTGCCACACAATTAAGTAGGCAAATTCGACTTCAGGAGGAGAAAATCCTTGCGATCGAGCAAGAAATAGCCCAATCCAATCAAAAAATCAGGCTTATTGAGAAGGATATCACACAACTCGAAAAAGATATTGCAGGGGCTATAGATCATTACAAAGAGACCCTGACGTACGTGTACAAGTTCGGGAAAATGAATACTCTTTCGGTGATTCTAACGGCTCCATCCCTCAATACCATGCTCAGCCGATCTGTGTATTTGCGCCGATTTGAAGCTTTTCGAGAGGCTCAGGTTGAACAAATCCGCGTCAATCAAGCTAGCTTGCAAACTCGAACCATAGAGTTACGCGAAGAGAACCAACTCAATGAGCGCTTAAAAGAGGAGCTTTCCAGAGAGAGTGGCACCTTGGTCGAGCGCAAAGAGCGTCTAGATCGCAGAATCACGCAGCTTCAGCGTGATAAAGGGAATTTGGAGCGACAAATTGCCTCCTATCAAACCGAGCAAGCCGAGTTGGAGGATGCGCTAGATTCGTTTTCAGAGCAGGCAGATGCTCTTCGAGAGGCCGAGCTAGAGCGACGTCGCAGATTGGAACAAGCCCAACAAATCGCCCAAGGAGCCCTGGAGGGGCTGAGCGGCGTATCGGCCACTGAAAACGTCGGTGCAGTTGTTCCAGGGGCAGGGGAATCTGGGCCTTCGGCAAGTGTAAGTTTTGCTGAAGAGGACGATAGTGAAGCTCTGTTGGTCAATTTTGAGGATCAGTTTCAGGGCCAACAAGGGGTCTTACCTTGGCCTGTGGAGCAAGGCGTAGTGACCAAAAAATTTGGCATCCAGGTGCATCCTGTCTTCGGCACCAAAGTGAATTCTTTGGGAGTTGAAATATCGACATCAGGAGGGGCGGACGTTACTGCAGTGAGTGATGGAATCGTGGTGGCCATCCAACCCATTCAAGGGTATGGAGATGTGGTAATCTTGAATCATGGCCGATACAAGACGGCGTATGGTAATTTGAGTGAATTAGCTGTTCGGCGGAATCAAGTCTTATCCGCAGGAGACAGAATTGGCGCATCAGGTACTCCATCCTCTTCTCGAGGCGAAGTGGTCTTTTTTGTGGTGCGTGATGGAACCGAGAATGTAAACCCTGAAATTTGGCTCGATTGATGGATCGTTTTTTTGCATATATCACCTTTACAATCGTCCTATCTAGCATTCTATCTCTGCTGCTACATCCATTAACACCCTACATCTTAGTCCTTTGGGCGCCCATGGGAGGCGTTGTCGCGGCAGGATTTTTGGCTCACGGTTTTGTTGTCTATCGCCTTATTCGGAGGTATTTACGACGTCCTACCCCATTTGATCACACACAGTGGGCCCTTTCTGCACTTTTTTTGGTTGGCCCTGTGGCGTGGTGGTCCTTGACACTTGACTTCACCTTTTGGTCCACAGCGCTTTATTGTGTTTCTGTGATGTTGGGTGTCCTTTTGGGGACTCGCCTCGCTACGAGGACTCAGATGGAGCCTCAATCACCACCGATCGTTTAGCTACTTTTTCCAGTAAAAATGATTTTCTTCGAGCTCCCCAGAGTTCAAGTTCGGGATCTGAGGTAGTTTGAATGGTGATTTTAATCTCTTTTTTGGTGACCTCGACATCCATTGCTTCTACATTTTGGTAATGACTACGGTCAAGGCCATCGGCAACACGCAAAATAGCTGAGAGTTTTTGGATTCGTTTCTTGAGATCTTTGTCTAGCTCTTCATAAAGTTCATGCCTCTTTTTGGGTGTTGAACGACGATGATAACGTGCAACATGGGCCATAATCTGAATCTCTGCTTCCGAAAATCCACGCAGATCAGCATTTAATATGAGATAGAGAGCATGAATATGGTGTTTGCGATGAGAAATATGGTAGCCAATATCATGCAGAATGGCAGCATACTCGAGTAGCTCACGCTCTGTGTCGTCAAGTTTTAAGACCTCTTGCAACTCATCAAACAGCTCTAGCGCTAGATGACACACCTGAACAGAATGGGATTCATGCCAATTACATTTAATGGCAAGCTCCATGATGCTGTCCCGCCTAGGATCCTCTGTCACGGGGGAAGTCGCTAGCTTTGGGTATATTTTTTGGATGTATCGAATTAAAATCCCCTCTCGGAGTGCTTGCGTTGAGATTTTAACCCTCTCCACATTAAACATCCGCATGATGGAATGGACCAAAATCATACCTGGAATGATAAGTTCGGAGCGCTTTTCCTCCAAACCTTCAACCTTAAGTCGTTGTTTTCTGGGCAAAAAGAGAAACTCATCAAAAAGTGATTTAAACTCAGTCCAGCTAAACTCAAATTCATTGGTAATGATGCCACCGTGTCCATTGGGTCGTCGTGCGTCAATCATTGCCGCAATCGTTTGATAGGTCCCGCTAGAGCCGATCATCAGACCACTTGGGAGTCGTCCAATTTGTTGCTGCATGGGGTCTAGGGTCTTTTCGATGTACTGCTGAATGGCTTCCACCTCCTCAGGTGTAATGGGATCATGTTCCAACAATATGGCCGCTAAACGGGCAACCCCAATTTTTTTGCTTGTTAAGTAGGACGTCGTATCCTGTGTACCCACAATAAATTCAACACTTCCGCCGCCTATATCGGCCATAAGGACAGGTGTGGATCCAATGGTGACTCCATGTTGAACGCCATAGGCAATCAACTCAGCCTCCATAAGCCCAGAGATCGCATTAATCTTTAAGCCAACTTCATCAATCACCCGTTGAATGAATTCTCCGCCATTGGTTGCCTCTCTCACCGCACTCGTAGCGTAGGCTATGATGGCCTCTGATTGTCGCCCCTCACTGAGATTGTAAAATTTGCGAAGGGCAGCGACTCCGCGATCCATAGCACCAGGAGTAAGATCTTTGCCTACCCCTTTCTCTGCCATAATCACCATCTCTTTGAGCGCATCTACGATTTCAAAGTGTCCATCATCATAGAGATCTGCGATGATCGCATGAAAAGAATTGGTTCCTAAATCTATAGCTGTAATTCGCTTGAGCCGTTTTGCTAACCCATTTGAGGTAGGTTGGGTCGTACCCGCTCTTGATAATGAGTCTTGCAATGCAGAAGCGTTTGCGCGAGTTGGTTTGAACATGGGTTCAGCTGGATGGATTTGGACAAAAAAAGGGGCAAGCCCTTCATATCACGCCGCTACGACCTCCTACCGCTGCTGTCTTCCGACCCTGACGGACTTCAGAGGGAGCTGGCTGTATGAAACTTGCCCCCGATTCTTCATCTAGTGGAGCTATGGGGATTCGAACCCCAGACCTTCGCGCTGCCAGCGCGACGCTCTAGCCAGCTGAGCTATAGCCCCAGACGAATCCCAAAGATACAATCTTTCCGTTGAAAAGGTAGAAGTTCACACCATCTAAACATTTGTTCCGACTGATACAGTTACGTAAATTGTATACGCTGTATAGTTTTACTTAAAACAAACTACCCCCGTACGTTCATGAAAGCGACAAAACTTTTTCCAAAATTTCTCACTCTTGTAGCACTTTCTATCGTTCTCTCTAGTTGTGCTTCCAACAAAGTAGATCCAGCCACCATTGATACCGATGGCGATGGACTCACTGATGTTAACGAGACTAATGTTCACAACACCGATCCACTCAATCCAGATACGGATGGTGATGGCTTGACAGATGGCCAAGAAGTGAATGAATACAAAACCGATCCCCTAAACGCCGATTCAGACGAAGACGGTCTTTCTGATGGAGAGGAAGTAAACTCCTACAATACAGACCCACTCGCTGCTGATAGTGATGGCGATGGCTTAAGCGATGGTGCTGAAGTAAATGACCACAACACTGATCCGCTAAATGCTGATAGTGATGGCGATGGCTTAACGGATGGTCAGGAAGTCACACAATACAATACCAATCCATTGAGTCCTGACACCGATGGAGATGAGTATGGCGATGCAGATGAAATTGCCAATGGAACGGATCCAAATGATGCTTCTGACCCAGGTCGTGTGCGTGATATGGCTACGATTACATTCGGATTTGACCGCTCTGATATTACAGATGTTGCGGCTCAAGCCCTTGCAAACAACGTAGAGAAACTTCTCGCAGCCCCTGCAGTAGATGTTCAAGTTGACGCCTACACTGATCATGTTGGAGGAGATCAATATAACTTACGTCTTTCCCTACGTCGTGCGAATGCCGTGGTTGATTTCTACAGAAGCAATGGTGTAAGCGAAGATCGCATCGAATCACGTGGTCTAGGAAAAGCGCCCGTACCTTGTATGGAATCTGAGAAAGATGCAGACACTCCAGGTTGCGAGAAAAACCGTCGTGCAGAATCTGCTCCGGTTCATCCGTTTTAATCTGTAGTCTGTATTATCGATTTTGTAAAGAGGCGGGTCATTGACTGCGCCTCTTTTCATTTAAACCTAAGGTGAAACCCATGAAGCTCTCTACACTTATCCCCTTATCTCTCATTTTGTTGTTTACTCTGACCCAGTGCGACCAGCCCGCCAATGATCCTGAGCCTACAGCTGAGCAACAAGCCGCTGCTGAACAAGCTCGTCAAGACTCCCTTCAGGAAGTTGCTAGGGCCGAAGAAGCTGCACGTCAAGAAGCTCTTCGCCAACAAGTAGAAGCCGAGCGTACGACTCTCAGCTATGATGAGGAGGGAATGTATGTTGTACAACTCTCTGCTTGGAGATCTGCCGACAAGGCGCAAACCATGCAATCTTATTGGGTTGATGCAGGTTTTGAGAATGCAAGTGTGATTGAGGTGGGTGATGAGTCCACTGGTGAGATTTGGTTTAGGGTACGCCTAGGACGATTTGCAAATGAGCAAGATGCCGACAAGGCTGTAACGTTGCTCATGGATGATCATAGTACTGAAGGGTGGGTATATCACCTAGAGGATGCTGCCACTATTGATTGGTAAGCATCATGTCTTTGGACACCTTTCAGATCCACTCGCAAACCAAAGATGGTATTACCGTCTTGAAGCTTCAAGGAGAACTTGACGCTCAAACTGCTGTGGTTTTGGAAGAGGAATTTGACAAGCTTCTCGAAAAACAGAAATTTCAAGTGATTACCAATGGGCAAGCGCTTCAGTATATCGCAAGCGCAGGTCTAGGGGTTTATATGGCGTATATTGAACGTTTTCGAGATGTAGGGGGTGACATTAAAGTGACTCATCTGTCAGAGCGGGTTCAGCATGTCTTTGATTTGCTAGGCTTTACCAAGATTATCGATGTACTAGGTACCGATGATGAAGCGACACAACGTTTTCAGTCCACTTCATGAATGACAGCACTTCAACACCATCTAGAGACCTCTTTTCCTGCTTCCCGAGCCCATTGCAGTGAAGTCCGTGCACTTCTTGAGTCTACTCTTACATCTTTAACACCACCCCCCTCCAAGGATCTTCTACATAATATTGTCCTTGCCACGGACGAACTCTTTACCAATACCGTGAAGCATGCGTACCAGGAAGACTCCAAAAAAGTGGTTGACGTAGAGATTCAGGTCACAACGGATTATATCCTTATTGAGATTCGGCATACGGGCACCCCTTTTGATCCATCATCCTACACACCGTTCGACCCTGATGCGAGCTTAGAGCAGCGAAGAACAGGAGGGATGGGAGTCTTTATTATGGAGCATCTTGCAGATCAATTAGAGTTTGAATCAAACCGTTCAGGTGAACACCGAGCCACACTCAGATTTGATCAGAACCCCAAATCCTCTTAATCGGTTCCAAAGATGTCAACACCCACAAGTTTTGAGGGGGATAGGGATCTAGAGCGAAAGGAAAGTGAACTCATCGCTTTGACGGAAGCCATTACCAGCCTTCACGCCCAACACACGGAGGAGGGCGTCTTACGGGTATTTAAATACACGTTAATGGGGCAACTAGGAATAAAGTCCTTTGCCTTGACACGCCTCACAGACGGCGAGGAGGAGATTCTTGTTGCCCATGGTATAGAAAAGACGTCCTCGCAGCCCCTTTTGACGGAGTTTATTCATATCGATCGTCGACAAGATGGTCCGCTTCTTGAAAACGGATTAAAGGGTCAAATCACGATACTCGAACGGTTTGAAACCAATGAGCTACAACCCACAGATATCCGGTTTATCAAAACGATTACCCAACTGTGCCTGCAATCCATAGAAAAATTACGATTACAACGAGTAGAAGTTGAACAAGAGACGCTTCAAAAGGAATTATCGATTGTACGCTCCATTCAAGACTCGTTGTTGCCCAATCGTAGGGACCCGCATGAACCATGGGATGTGGCTTGGGCGCATCATTCAGCAAAGGAGGTGGGGGGTGACCTCATCGATGTCGTTGAAGATACCGCGAATCATCGGCTTGTAGTCATGATTGCAGATGGTGCGGGCAAGGGAATACCTGGGGCTTTGTTGATGTCCAGCGTGCAAGCTTTGTTTCAATATTTGGCAACCCAGGGTTCTTCGGTTGGAGATATAGCACATGCAATGAACCACCAACTTCTCACAAGTACCCCTGCCGATACATTTGTTACCGCAACGTTATTGGACGTTGAATTGCCTTCTGCCAATGATGGTTCCTTCCATGTTAACTATGTGAATGCAGGCCACCCTTCCGGCTACATGATCAAGCATGGTGAGCGAGTATCAATGGATTTGGAGATACACCTAGAAGTGCTCCCTTCTACAGCACCTCTGTTAGGTGTGTCAGCATGGGAGCCTTCAGTGATGGAAGAAGCAACTCAAAGGTTGCTCATGTCGAGTAAAGACATCTTATGTTGGCTCACGGATGGTGTCTTAGAGCAAGACATGGAGAACGCAACACAACTTCAAGAAATGATTGTGGGTGAACAACGCTGTGGTGATTGGCTTCTTGAAGCGATCGCCACATGCCCACCAGATGCAACCTCACAAGAGATCCTTGATGGTTTTATCCATCTATATCAATCACGGGTAACCCCAGTCCAAGGAGATGATCAGACGATCGTTATGTTGAGGAGCGGGTACTCCACGTCAAGCTGATTCCTCCCATAATGACCACCATTCCGCCCACAGTCAGTGCGGATGGTATTTCCTCAAATAAGACATATGCAAGCAGGGTTGCTAGCACCGCCTCTGCCAATATTAGGGTCGAGAGGGCTGTCGCCGAATAATAACGGACTGCAAAATTAAGAGAGCCATGACCTAAAATTGTCGGCCCCAAGGCAAGCAAAATAACCATCAGCCACGCCGTTCCACCAAATCCTGAATGAGTCTCTGCCAAAAAGACAAAGAGCAGTGAGGCTGTAACAAACGCCGCTCCATACACATAAAATACATAGTCGATCCAAGTCGATCTTTGTCGAACGGAGCGTCCAATCAGGAAGTAAAACGCGAACAGAATAGCCGCACTAAAGGCAAGAATGTTACCAAGAAGAGGCTGGCCTTGGGTCAATGCTAAAACGTCCCCTTCTGATCCAAGGGTTAAGATAAATGTACCTGATAATGCGGTGATCACACCCAGCCAGGTACGCCAACCAAATTGATGTTTAAAGACGACACTTTCAAGAACGATGAATAAAATGGGATGCATAGTTACAAGAACCGTTGCTGAAGCCACACTCGTGAACTGAATAGAAGAGATAAACAAAACAAGGTGTGCTCCTAATAGAGCTCCCGACAGCATAATGGCCCATGGTTCTACCCCTTTTTCCTGTTTTAATTTGCGCAAAGATGTCCCCTTTTGCAGCCAGAAGGGGAGCAAAAAAGCCCATGCGACACCTAGGCGGCCCGCTGCCAGGAAATAGGGGTCCGTCTCACCGGCCCAGCGCACAAATATTGGGGAAAACCCAAATGATAGAATACCCAGGCCTAAAAATAGAGGCACCCAAAAAGGCGGGGTCGTTGATTGTGTGGCGTTCACTTA
>DDIC01000080.1:0-3423 GCA_002338335.1 Bacteroidetes bacterium UBA1860 | reverse complement strand
CTCAACGGAGACGATCCACAGATGCAAGCAGTGCTTGATCTGATTGAATGGCTCGGCGACCCAAAAAGGCCAACACAAAGCTTGCTCCCGTAATAACAGCAGCAATGACCTCATCCCATAAATAGGGCCCAATACCACCCAAAGAGAATAAAATAGCCACTTCGAAAGCGAAGACTCCTGCCAACGAAAGAGTCCCAATGCGCACAATTTGGAGCTGTAATGATGGTTTTTTAAAAAGAAAAATCGCCACCAGTAATGCAAAAGAGGCAAGGGCCATCATAGCCATTGGGGCCCAATAGATCCAACCAGCCGGATCAGCAGCCATTCGCTCTGGCATTGGAGTCAAGAGAATCAAAGGATTCAGAGAAGCGGCCAGAAGGAGCCATAAAGACTGAATTCGTTGGATCATAACGTATGAATTGGGTTCTTGCCTGAATCGTTTCTACATCATTAAAGACAGATACGTCTGAACGTTTAAGCGCTAGGTGACGGGTAAAATACTCCCTTGACCTGTGCCGAAACTCGTTCAATGAAAAGATACAAGACTGGAACCAATATCAGTGTAAGTGCTGTAGCAAAAATTAACCCAACAATCACCGCCACGGCCATAGGGCTCCACCATGCGGCCTGTTCACCACCCCAGTAGAGATATTCGCTAATATTAGAAAAGAACTCTACAGGATTATTGGTAAACGTAAAGAAGTCAATATTAAACCCGATAGCCAATGGAACCAGACCCAGTGTCGTTGTAATTGCTGTCAAAACAACCGGTCGAAAACGGGTAGCTCCTGCCATAATAAGCACATCATATGTCGATTTTTCCGGATATTTAGCGCGTAGGATATCAATATAGTCTATCAAAACGATTGCATTGTTGACCACGACTCCAGCCAAGGAGATGATCCCTATCCCCGTCATGATAATCACGAAGGGCATCTGAAAAATCACCAGACCATAAAGAACCCCCGAGATAGACATAATCACAGAGGTGAGCACAATAATGGGCTTCACAACAGAATTAAACTGTGAAATCAAGATGAATGCGATCAGGAACAATGCAATCAAAAAAGCATTACTCAGGAAAGCAATAGCGTCTGCCTGCTCTTCCTGCTCACCCGTCCACTCGTACCGAACACCTTGGGGGAGGTTTGCAAGGGTGTTAGCCAACTCGGCTTGAACCTGTCCCAGTATTTGATTGGGATTCGCAGCACTACTCACATCAGATGATAGGGTAACAACTCTCATCTGGTCATTGTGAGTGATTCCACCATAACCCTCTTGCGTAGATAATGAAACAACTTCGGAGAGTGGGATTTGCTGCCCCCCTTCTGTAAGAACCGTTAATGTGCTTAGTGCTGAAAGATTCTCACGACTTTCAGGGTTGAGCCGTACAGTGATATCATACTCATCCACACCATCACGATAGCTCGATGCCTCGACTCCGTTTATCGCAGAACGAATTGTTGACCCAATCTCCTGGGTGTTGAGCCCAAATAATGCTGCGCGCTCACGATCGACATCGATGCGAAGTTCAGGTCTTGATTCAGGCAGGTCTGTATCCAACCCTTCCAGTTGAGCATAGAGGGGGGAGTTTTCTAGTTGACGCTGGATCGACTCAGAAATTTCCATGAGTTGCTTCATATCATCCCCAATAAGCTCCAAATTAATGGGCTTGCCTGTGGGGGGGCCTTCTTGAGGTTTTTCTATGACAACTTCTGCACCTGCAAGATCCTCAGGTAAGGATTTGCGAAGATTTTCCATCGCATCAAATGTGGAGCCCTCGCGTTGCTCATAATCGACAAAATTCAATACGATTGTCCCTTTGTTTTGGGTCTGTCCACTATTATCCATACCCGAGGAAATTGGAGCTCCTGCCGTTGCAACGATGGTTTCTACATCGCTAATCTCTGGAATTTGACGTGATCGCTGTTCGAGCGACTCAATAAACTCACGGGTGGTTTCGACATTGGTTCCTGCAGGCGTTGAAATCTGAGCATAGAGTCGAGCGGGTGGGATATCCTCAGGGAAAAACTCCACTTTTGTCGTTTGAAATACACCCAATGACAGGCCAAACATCACAAAACTCGACAAAAATACTCCAACCGTGGTCAACAAGACGACCCATTGGTGGCGCAGAGCCCAACCCAACGAACGTTCATACCGAGCAATACTCCTCGCCATACCTTTGGTTTGCCACCATGCTGCAACTTTGGTCAAGGCATAACGGTGTAACAGGTAAATGGCACCCGCTATCGTCAACAGCATAGACCATGTCACGGGGTTTTGGATGAGTAAAAATCCTACCACAAACACGCCTACTCCAAGGAGGATGCGACGACCCGTTTTCGACATCTTAGATGTTTGAGCCTCTTCTTCTTGATTGGGAACTCGCATAAATAACGCGCACAACACCGGATTGATCACAAGACCTATAAACAGTGATGCGGCAAGCGTGATGATCAATGTCTTAGGTAGATAGGACATGAACTCCCCAACAAGACCTGGCCAAAATGCCAGTGGTGTGAAAGCTGCAAGGGTTGTGGTGGTTCCTGAAATGATCGGTATCGCGACTTCTCCAGTCCCTTTTTTCGCAGCTTCGATGTTGGTGTAACCCTCCTCGAGATAGCGGTAAATATTTTCTACCACAACGATAGCATTATCCACCAACATGCCGAGCGCAAGAATCAGCGAAAACAATACAATCATGTTGAGCGTAATACCCAACGCCGTGAGTACCAAAAAGGTGATAAACATTGAAAATGGAATCGCCACGCCAACAAATATGGAGTTCCGGACACCCATAAAGAACAACAGGACCGCGATTACCAAGATCAACCCCGAAATAATGTTATTCTCCAGACTCGAGACCATTTTGCGAATCTCCGTACTCATGTCCGAAGTGATTTTGAAAGTCGTTGTTGGAGGGACGAGTGCCTCATTATCCTTGAGGATCTGCTTGACCCGTTCTGAGGCCTCAATAATATTCTCTCCTGTCCGCTTCACCACAGAGAGTGTAATCACAGGTGATTGATCTAGGTAGGAATAGGACTCCCTGTCTTTTGGCGCAAAGCGTACTTCCGCTACGTCTCGTATGTAGACAGGCCGATCATTGGCTGTCGTGACCACAATGTCTTCCAACCCTTGAGGGTCCTCATATTCACCAGGCACACGAAGCAGGTATTTTTTGGTACCCACATCAATAGAGCCCCCCGGTATCGTCACATTCTCGTTTCCGATCGCTTTTGTGATATCATCAAAGGCAAGATTATAGTAGCGAAGCTTGGTTAAGTCGACATCTACTTTCACTTCATTTTCTAGACCACCGGCAAGGTTAACCTCTAGAACCTGTGGCAATGCCTCAATCTCGTCTTGAAGGTCTTCTGCCACTTTTTTAAGCTCATCAAGCCCATATTCACCCGATAT
>DDIC01000060.1 GCA_002338335.1 Bacteroidetes bacterium UBA1860 | reverse complement strand
GTCCAACCACATCACCCTGGCCTTGGGTGTGTAATGGCGGTATTTGGTGCCTGGACTAAGCGGCGTTTGGTCGGCCTCGGCGGGTTGCGCTACTTCTTCATACGTTGGCGAAAGTTCGACTACTACATGCGCCGCTTGTCCAATCTCATCTGCGCCAATCACACCGGGGCGTAAGATGCGCCATGAGTCATCCACAGCCCATACCACGGTTGATTCCAGTCCAATCGCGGCCTGATCACCATCCACCACAGCCACAGCTTCGCCAAAATCATCCAACACATGCGACGCCTTTGTCGCGCTGGGTGAGCCCGAAAGATTGGCACTAGGTGCAGCAAGCGGTCCTACGTGCTCCAAAATCTCCAAAGCCACGGGATGGTTTGGGATTCGAATGGCCACTGTATCCAATCCTGCGGTTACAATGGAGGGGACGTGCTCAGACGCTCGCAAAATCAAGGTCAAAGGGCCTGGCCAAAAGGCATCTGCACACGCTTGATGCGCGTCGCCCCAACCCTCAACGAAAGGGAGGAGCTGCTCAATGGAGCCTCCATGTAGGATCATGGGGTTGTCTTTAGGGCGCCTTTTGAGCGTGTAAATCGATGCTAGGGCGTCTGGATGTTGTACCGATGCAGCTAGCCCGTAGACGGTTTCGGTGGGAATGGCCACGACCTCCCCGTCTCGTAGTCGCCGTATTGCCTCTTGCGCACTGATCCCCCGATTCATGCCATGCGCTCCGTCCACATGACTCATATCATGCTCTCCGTTTAACAGACTCATGCCAAGACCTCCTCCAGTTCGGCATCAAACATGGCGCCCACTCTTACATCCATCTGACTCACGGTGCCTAGCAAATAATCACACGCCTCTTCCACAGAGCCAATTCCTTGGATAATCAACCGAATCTCATCCTTCTTTTGCGCCATGATATAGGGGTGTGAGGCCTCGGCTTGTTTGCATTGCTCCATTAACGCTGCAAATCCCCCTTGTTCATAAAACGCGTCTGCGGTTCGAGCCGTAGATTTGGGGCACAGCAGCCACATTTTGTCCGAGCGAATGGTGCATTTGGTCAAAAGCCACTGACGACAAATCCATTTAAGCACGGCAGCGTACACCACATGGCGAGCTTCACTGGGTAAGACACCAAAACGATCCTTGACCGAGCCCACCCATTGAGCCATCTCAGCAAGATTCGAAGAAGAGGCTAGGCTTCGGTACAAATTAATCCGCTCCACACTGTCCTGGATATATTCTTGATCCAGAAGGGCAGAGGGGTCAAATTCTATGGTGGGGTCGAGCGTGTCAAGCAATCGTTGAATAGAGGGCAGCGCCTTGAGCACTGGGCTACCAGCCCCCCAAGGATTTTGCGTGGTCTCGGTTGTAGAGTTCTTTGACCCAGCAGGTTCTTGACGCGATGCCATATCCCCCTTAGCACCAGCACCATCCTGTTTCACCCCAAATAGCTCCGAAAATTCATTCTCCTTGAGCTCTTCGACCGTTTCGTTGAGGATTTTGGTGTAGAGTTCAAAGCCAATGTCCTGGATAAAGCCACTTTGCTCGGCGCCCAACAAATCTCCCGCGCCCCGAATGTCCAAATCACGCATCGCGATATGAAATCCAGAGCCAAGATCAGAAAACTCTTCTAGTGCCATCAATCGCCTGCGTGCTTCGCTGGGCAAATCGTTTAACGGTGGCGTGAGAAGCAAACAAAACGCTTTGCGATCAGATCGTCCCACACGCCCACGCAACTGATGCAATTCACTCAGACCAAACGTATGGGCTTGATGAATGATCATCGTATTGGCGTTGGAGATATCAATACCGTTCTCCACAATATTGGTCGAAACCAGCACATCACACTTGTGTTGGGTAAAGGAGCGAATCACCGATTCGAGCTCCGCACCACCCATTTGCCCATGCGCCATTTTAACGCGCACGTTTGGGCAAAGCCCACGAATCATGTCGGCAAATTCCTCGAGATGCTTCACGCGGTTATGAATCACAAAGACCTGCCCTCCGCGATCCACCTCCTGCATAATCGCCTCCTGAATGAGCGCCTCGCTAAAGGCATGAATCTCCGTTTCGACAGGTTGACGGTTTGCCGGTGGCGTTTGAATTACACTCAGATCGCGCGCACCCATCAAGGAAAAATGGAGTGTCCGTGGGATGGGTGTTGCGGTGAGCGTGAGTACATCCACCGTGGCGCGAAATGCCTTTAATTTATCCTTGGCCGCTACCCCAAAGCGTTGCTCTTCATCTACAATCAAGAGACCAAGGTCCTTGAATTTCACATCCTTGGACAAGATCCGATGGGTTCCAATCAAGATGTCTAAGTGGCCATCGGCGAGTTGAGCCAGCCGTTCTTTTTGCTCGGCAGGGGGTACAAACCTTGAAATCACCCCGATTTTGACCGGAAAGTCGGCCATTCGCCTTTCAAAAGTGCGATAGTGTTGCTCAGCTAATATCGTCGTGGGGACCAAAACGGCCACCTGCTTTTGATCCATCACCGCCTTGAACGCCGCCCGAATCGCCACCTCGGTTTTTCCAAACCCCACATCCCCACACACCAACCGGTCCATTGGTTTATCCGATTCCATGTCATGTTTGACGGCCTCGAGTGTATCCAATTGATCCGGCGTCTCTTCGTATTCGAATCGCGCCTCCATCTCACGCTGCCATGTATTATCTGGACTAAATTGGTACGCGTTCATCGCTTTGCGTTTGGCGTAGAGCTGGATGAGCTCCCGAGCGATATCGCGCACCCGATTGCGGGTTTTTTCCTTCTTGCGTGCCCATTCCCCGGAGCCTAAGCGGGTCATTTGAGGCTCCACACCCTCTTTTCCTGAATATTTCTGAAGTTTGTGCAGACTGGTCACGTTCACGTACAACAGCGAATCACCTTGGTAGCGAACAACCGCCGATTCTTGCACCGTATCGCGTACTTGGATCTTCTGAAAGCCCTCAAATCGGCCAATCCCATGGTCGACATGGACCACAAAATCTCCCACGTGCAGATCACGCAACTCCTTCAATGAAATCCCACCACGAGTACGTTTTTTGCGCACTTTGGCGCGGTGATAACGCCCACAAAGCTGATGGTCGGTCAATGTGATCCAGGTTCCCTGATCTGTGGATAGGATAAACCCTTCGTGCAGGGAGGCCACCTGAAATTTTAACTCGACTCCTTCTTCATCTAAGAGCTCCTCGAAAAGCTCTTCAAGGCGCCGTTTTTGTGAGCTATGGTCACAAAGAATAGTGATCTGGGCTTGGTGCTCAGCGACTTGTTCGCGTAGCCAGTCCTTAACCTGATCCATCCGTCCCAGTAACTCGGGTAGGCGCTCGGTGCCTAGATCCCATGTTTGCACAGCGCGATTGTTGCGAGCCAGCGTAGCCTCAAACGTCTTGCTAAACGCCCCCTTAAACACCAATGGATGCGCCAACAAGGCTTCTTGCCATGGATCTGGCATCATGATCCATTGATCAGGGGTAGGAATCTCTTCTTCATGCCCTTTTTCGACAAGGGCTGCGTGTGCTTCTGTGGCATTATCCCAAGCGGAGGCGACGGCGTCATTCAACACATCGGGTTGATCTACGGCCAACCAGGTTCCTTCTGGCAGCCAATCAAGTAACGATCCTTTGGCTACCTCGCCTGAGGCTTCAGAGCTATTGGGTCTAAGTTTTACCTCATCAATAAAGGCCACTGATCGTTGGGAATCAGGGTCAAATTCACGAAGGCTTTCGATTTCATCTCCAAAGAATTCCAGTCGAATCGGATAGCTCCCAGAAATCGACCAAATATCTAGGATTCCTCCACGTCGAGAGTAATCTCCTGTGGCATCCACAAAGGGGGTTTTTTGATAGCCTAGATCTTGGAGCTGCTTCTCAAGCGCCTCAGGGTCGAGACTCTCACCGCGACGCAAGAGCAAACTACCAGAAGAAAACGATGCAGGAAGGACCACCTGTTCAGTAAAGCCTGCGACACTTGTGCATAACAGATGAGGGTCTTTGTTGTCCCACTCTTGGAGCCTTTCAAGCACCTCCGTCCGCTGTGCCATAGGGCGTGTATCTTTGATCGCGTCTAGGTCGTAGGGATCAAACCCAGAGGCGGGAAAATGGAGCGCCCAATCAAGTCCTGACTCCACCAAATCTGACGCGTCTAGAGCAGCCTGTTCTTCGGTTTCTCGAATGAGTATCAGCGGCGCTTGGGTTAGCTCACGTTGTAACAAAGCCCCTGCCAGCACAGCGGACGACCCATAGGCGTTGGTTAGTTTGAGCGTAGGAAGATATGTTGAGGGCTTGCTGCCCGACATAGTCTTGCTGCCCGTCCCAGGCCCGTCAGCTCCCGACTTCGCCCCTGCATCACCTTTCATTACCTCTCGCAAGGCAGCATCCCCGCCAAGTACCTTAGCCAAATGAGAAAGAATCGCTAAATCAGCCATTAACCAATCCCATTATGGCATCAATAGTGGTGAGCGCAACCAAAAACGGTCGGCAATCCAGCCAAATAGCACCAGCACCAATCCTGGAATCAAGACCCAAGGATATCGCTCCTGAATGTCTGTGTAAATAATCTCCTCCACCTCGGTTTTTTCCATCTCGTCAATCTGATCGTAGATCTTGGCCAACTCCTCGGTGTCAACCGCTCGAAAATACTGGCCGCCTGTTTTGGTCGCAATCTCCGTGAGCATCTCCTCATCCAAATCGACACTTACGTTTTGATACCGACGCCCAAACAGTGGATCATCCACCGGGTAGGGGGCTGTGCCACGAGAGCCTACCCCAATCGTATAGAGTTTGATTTGATAGGTTTGGGCAAGTTCAGCCGCGGTCACTGGATCGATTTCTCCGGCATTATTCATCCCGTCAGTGAGCAGAATAATCACACGACTCTTCGCATCACTATCCTTGAGGCGGTTCACTGCGGTGGCCAAACCCATGCCAATGGCAGTACCATCTTGGATTTGCCCCATTTTCAACTCGTTAATCACATTCTTCAGCAAGGTATAATCCAGTGTGGGTGGGCAAGCAGTGTAACTTTGGCGCGCAAAGACGACCATACCGATGCGATCACTCAGCCGACCGCCCACAAAATCTAGAGCCACTTCACGTGCAGCTTCCAGTCGATTCGGCTTTAAGTCCTCAGCCCGCATAGAGGATGAAATATCCATGGAGATCACGATATCAATCCCCTCGGTCTTTTGCTCTACGGTGACATTTTCTTGCTGCGGGCGCGCAAGGGCAGCAATCAAGCAAACCGTAGCGAGGGAATACGCCACGGTTGGCAAAAGGTGCAGGCGCTGCCTCCAGGAGCGTGGCATCTCGTCAAAGGCGTTGAGGGACGTGTAGGTCAGAGATCCTTGCCTTCCTTGTCGACTCCATAGCCAACGCACACCCCAAACCACTGGCAGAGCTACCAAGAGCCAAAACGCCGCGGCAAAATCCCACTGAAGTTGCCCAAACTGAAACTGTCCAAAAGGGGTATTAGCAATCCACTCAATCATGGCGAGGCTCCTTCACAGCTTTTCGCATCGCTTCTAAGCGTTGGCGATCATCCAATTCAACCCGCCGTACAAAGTCTCGAGCATGCTCCAAAACGACCCGAGCATGATCCACCGTGGGTGTAAAACGAGCAAATTTGATTTTATCGGCTTCAAGTAAAACGGCACGTGTCGACTTGACTAGTGAGTCTGGGTACCCCTCGCTTTGCAGGGCTCGAAGCGTTTCATAGGTGGTCATTTCTAGGGATCGAATCCCATAGACCGTCTCCACATACGCTCGAATTGCATCACCGAGTTCGTCATAATACCGCTCAAAGGTATCGGGCTCGAGGCGAGCTAGCTCTGCCCCTTTTTGGTCCAAGCTGTCACGAAGCACGACCAAGGGACTTTCAAAGACGACTGGTTCCACCACAGGCTCAGGTTCGGCTTCTTCGCGCGTAGAGACACGTGTCCAGATGAACCAACCGATCAGCGCCATCAAGGCAATGACCGCAAGTGCCCACAGTGCAAACACCCACCAAGGCTGGTTGAAGTCATAAATCTCTTTGAGGGGACGAAGCTCGGCTTGGGTGGAGTCGTTTGGTAGGGAGGATCCAAAGAACAATGGCACTTGTGCGCTAAAAACAGTTGTATCGCGCCCGTTTCCAAAAAACTTGAATCCAATGGAAGGCAACAAGGTGTCTTGAATGCCAAAATATTGGAACCTTACTAAGATACTATCTTGGCGAGCTTCTTGTCTAAAGCGTTTCACGTCGACAACCTCAAGCGCTGCAAAGCCTTCTGAGTCAGCGCCAAGACTCTCTGGCAAATCCACCTCTGGGAAGGCCGCTGTGGCTCTCACCACATATTGCACATCAAATTGATCACCAATGCGCACCGTGTCGACGGTAGGACGGGTCTCCACCGTCTGTGCTGAAACCTTAATAGGGGCCCATATCGCGACACCTATCGCACACATCAGGACCATCCAACGCACCATCCGCTCTGTTAGCCCTATTTGCGCATCGCAACTCAGCTGCCACCAACCCAGCACCTGCCCAACACTTGCTGTATCCACATGACCTCGATTCATCATCCTCGGTGAATCCTCCGTTGAAAAAAGCTCACCAAGGGTTTCACGTAGGAATCATTGGTGTTAATGCGGATGGTGTCAAGTTTCATTTTCAGAAACATCGTCTCCAAATCATTTTGCGCCTGTACGTAAGAAGCTTCGTGTTCGGCCCGAACGCGTTTCGACGAGGTGTCGAGCCATTGCGTCTCACCTGTTTCTGGATGCTTCACAGGGAGTAATCCCATGTCTGGCAATTTTTTCTCGGCTTTATCCTCAATTTGAAGGCAGATTAAATCATGCATACCCCTAGTCATCCGTAGTTCCTTTTGGTAGCCTTGGTCTTGAAAGTCAGATGCAACCACCACGATCGACCGACGATTCAACAACCGATTCACATAATGAAGCGCCTCACGAATATTTGTCCCTTTACCGGTTGGATGGGCATTGAGTACATCGCGGATAATACGCAACACATGCGACCGCCCCTTCTTAGGCGGAATCACCGCTTCAACATGGTCGCTAAACAAAAGCAGCCCCACTTTGTCATTATTCTGAATCGCACTAAACGCTAAGACGGCGCACACCTCGGTGGCAACATCCATCTTGGATTGGGACTGCGTGCCAAAGAACCCACTGGGTGAAATATCCACGCACAGCATGAGGGTTTGCTCACGCTCTTCTTCAAACACTTTAATGAAAGGGGAGCCATTGCGCGCGGTCACATTCCAATCAATTTGACGCACGTCATCGCCAAAGGTGTACTCGCGAACCTCACTAAATTCCATACCACGCCCTTTGAATGCCGATTGGTATTCACCTCCCATCACCGAATTCACAAGGCCTTTGGTTCGGATTTCGATTTTCCGAACCTTTTTGAGCAGCTCTTTCGAGTCCATTGGCTAAATATACAAAGGTTGTTAGAGTGTGGCTTGCCCCAAAATCTAACGGAGAATCTTCCAAAAGATTTTCTATCTTTTCAAAAAATCAGCACACGGGCTACTAGATTGGCGCCCATGTAAGTAACGCATCACGAATCATCAGCACATCGGCATCGTAGCATTACTCAAAAAAATGCTACAAACGAGTGCAATAAACGAGAATAACCCTCATGGGAGTTGACCCTAAAGTCCAAGAACATTGCGCACAAATCATGCGTATCACACACAAACGCTTCCACAAAACCGAGAAGAAACGGGTAAGTGTGGATCGCATTAACAACAAGCTGGCGCTGTCAAAACCGGAACTACGCCAAGCGCTTGAGCTCCTTGCCGAAAAAGGACTCCTTTCGTTGGAAACCATCGGTGGGCCATGGCTCTATGGTCACATTAAGCTGACCAAAAAAGGGGTGGAGTACGTGCAAAAAATTGAGAAAAAGAAGGTTTAATCTCCCTAATTTAGGCTGTTCTGTTTAACACACTAGCCTTCAGGCCTTATGATCATTGGCGTTCCAAAAGAGATTAAAACTCACGAAAATAGAGTGTCCGTCACACCTGGTGGGGTACAACAAATAACCCTTGAAGGTCACCAAGTACTTGTGGAGCAAGGAGCTGGGCTTGGATCAGGGTTTTCCGATACACAGTACGTCGAGGCGGGGGCTCGCATGATTCCTACAGCCAAAGAGGTAT
>DDIC01000073.1 GCA_002338335.1 Bacteroidetes bacterium UBA1860 | reverse complement strand
CCTCCGTTTACACCGTCATCGTCGGTTATATCGTTAATGTGATCTCTCCTTCATGAAAACCCACGACCACGCACAAGTCCAATTGCTTCGTCGGATCCTACTTGGGATTGTGGTGGTGTTGTGGGGTGCCTTATTCTTCCGCCTGATTCAAATCCAGGTCTTTGAGTATGAGCGATATCAACCGTTGAGTCAAAAAAATGCTCTAAGACTCGAAACGATTGCAGGCACTCGTGGAACGATTTATGACAAAAGCGGAGAGATTTTAGTCGAAAACCAACCCGTTTTTACCGTTACCATCACGCCTATAGACTACGATACGTCCAACAATCAACAGATTGCCTCAATTCTGGATATTGAGATGGATGAGTACATCAAACGGATCGATCGAGCTAGGCGTTATTCTAGGCATCGACCCTCTGTGTTGGCTGCAGAGGTCCCCTTTGGTCCGTATTCCCTCTTGGAAGAAAATCGGTGGAGACTGCCAGGGATTGGTTTTCGTCAACAGGATAAACGCAATTATCCCTCAAGTGCACGAGCCTCCCATGTCTTTGGGTATTTACGTGAAGCCGATTTGGACGAAACACAAGGTTCTGAATCCATACGACTTGGCGATAAAATTGGTAAAAGTGGACTCGAGCTGGTATACGATCCTATGCTTCGTGGGGGGCTTGGTGAGCGATATTATCGCGTGAATGCGCTAGGACAATCGTTGGGTGAATACACACTCGCCTCTAATGAACGGCCCAATCCTCCACGGGGTGATGATCTGGTTCTAACCATCGATGAAGACCTTCAAGCCTATGCAGAGCGACTCATGGGGGATTCAAAAGGGGCTGCTGTCGTCATGGACCCTTCTAATGGGGCACTTTTAGCGCTTCTAAGCTCTCCAGACATCGATTTGGCTCGTCTTGCAGGTCGTCTGGATCGTGAGTACTGGGCAGATATTAATACAGACTCCCTTACCCCCTTATTTAATCGTGTTACCTCGGCCTCTCAACCCCCAGGGTCCACCCTCAAACCCTTAATGGGCATCATCGGGCAACAAATGGGGCTCATTACTCCAGAGACTGTGATTCAAAATACAGGAACCTATCGTTTGGGTCGTGATTATGCGGATTTAGCCCCTCCTGGTGAGTATACACTTGAAAGCTCATTGGCCTTTTCAAGCAACACCTACTTTTTTGAGTTAATGGAGAAAATCGCTCGACAAGGCAAGCTAGATGAATGGGCTGGCTACCTTCGGGATGTAGGATTAGGACAGCCAACGGGCATTGATCTAGGAAGTGAAAGTCGAGGGATTGTCCCCGATTCGTCGAGAATGAACCAACTATTTGGTCCTAAGCGGTGGGGATTAGGCGATCTGATTAATCTGGGTATTGGCCAGGGGGTGTTTTCTGTGACGCCCATTCAACTCGCGGTCACTACCTCGTTGATTGCAAATGGAGGTCAACGGGTGACACCCCATTTGGTGAGCGAGCGCATTGTTGGGGGCGCCACGAGAGAGATTCTTGAGTACCCAGCAACCCCAGTTACGTGGATAGAAAAAAGTACCCTCGAGCCCATTCACAAAGGCATGAGAGCAGCTGTGCAGAATAGTGTCGTTTCTTGGCTGCTCGAGGTCCCTGAATTGGAGATTGCAGGCAAAACGGGAACGGCGCAGAATCCTCGTGGGCAGGATCATGGGTGGTTTACAGCCTTTGCCCCAGTCAATGATCCACAAGTGGTCGTGGTGGTGTTTATGGAAAATGGGGGATTTGGATCTGTATCCGCAGCACCCATTGGCTCGTTACTCATTGAGAAGGTGCTCACAGGGACAACAAATAGAGCATATGTCGAACGACATGTGGACGCGTATGTACCTCCAGATCCTGACGAGGATGACGAGAATGACGTGAATGACGAGAATGATGAAGAAGATGGGGTGACGCCATGAATCCCATTCAAGATACTCGGTGGAGTTTGCTAGGTCTGTGGATGATGCTATGTAGCATCGGCTTGGTGGCGATTTATAGCGCAACTCAAGGACCCGTGTCTCAATTTTTACCAGAATCCATTCAGTCTACATTTTCGAAACAGTTGTTGGTCATAGGTTTATCTGTCGTGGTCATGATCGTGATTCAGTTTTTGAATCCGCGAGTACTCATCATGCTCTCTCGCATTGCCTATCCCATAGGGATTCTACTCATGATCGCCACGTTATGGGTTGGCAAGGAGGTGAATGGGGCTCAAAGCTGGATTGTACTCTTTGGATTCAATCTGCAGACTGGCGAAGTCATGAAGCCTATTTTGATCATGGCGACCGCCTTCTATATATCGTCCCAGCGTGAGCTCACCCTTACCAAACCACGCCATTTTGCTGTGGTTACGGGTCTTTTTGCCCTCCCCATTGGGTTATTACTCCTTCAAAATGATCTTGGGACTGCGCTAATTTTTGTTGCTCTTTACCCTGTCATTCTCTTTTGGTCAGGGTTTCCAAAAGGTATCATATTACTCCTAACAATACCTCCACTCGTAGGATATGCTGCTCTCTATCACTGGGGGTTTGGATTGGCTATTGGGATTGTTTTGACTGCCATTATATTCTCGATGCAACAACCGCGCTGGCAAGTATTGGCCTCCCTTGCGATTGGAGCCAGTGTACTACTCTATATCCAGATTGGGCTTGAAGCGGTCTTGCAACCCTATCAAGTTGCCCGGATTCGCACGTTTATACAACCCGAGCTAGACCCTCAAGGAGCGGGCTGGAATGTATTACAAGCAAAAACAGCTCTTGGGTCTGGCGGCCTTTTTGGCAAAGGATTTATGGAAGGCACACAAACTCAACTACGGTACCTGCCCGAGCAATGGACGGATTTTATCTTTTGTGTGATCGGTGAGGAGTGGGGGTTTTTGGGAGCCGGGTTTGTATTAATGACGTTTCTTGGACTTTTTTGGACCATGCTGCAAATGATGGGTGACCAAAGCCATCCCTATTCTCAAACGGTCATCCTAGGGTTCGTAGCTGTCTACTTCTTTCATTTTTTGATAAATATTGGCAGCTCTACCGGACTCCTGCCTGTGATTGGGGTTCCACTTCCGTTTGTCAGCTATGGAGGTTCGTCCATGCTCACCAATTCCATTATGATTGCCATTGCGCTTAATTTTGATCGCAACAAGCGCTCCTTTTCCATCTATCGCTAGTGCGTATGACATGTGTGATGGCGCAACACGTCGTGAAGGCGGTTCAGCTCAGGACTCACCGTATCAGTCGGAAACTTGGCCTGTGATGGGGTGTAATCCCATGGGTGGCAATCGCCTCACGGTGTGCTCGAGTGGGATATCCTTTGTTCGTCGCCCAATCATAGGCAGGGTATTGACTTGATAATTGCTCCATGAAACGATCTCGAGTCACTTTCGCAATAATGGAAGCCGCCGCGATGGAGGCACTTTTGGCATCCCCTTTTACGATGGTTTGCTGAGGAATTAACGTCGGTACACGTTGATTACCGTCCACGAGTAAAAGGTCAGGGGCAGGATCTTCATCCTCTGCACAATGTCGCATGGCATCGAGTGAAGCATGCAAAATATTGAGCTCTTCAATCACTTCAACTGGTTGAGACCACACTCGTACAACCGTCGCCGTACCATAGATCTGATTATAGTACTCGTCTCTCTGTTTTGGAGACAGCGCTTTGGAATCGGTGACGCCTTCAATTGTATGCCCGACGGGTAGCACAACCCCAGCCGCTACTACAGGGCCTGCCAAACACCCCCTGCCTGCCTCGTCAAGCCCCATAATTCGATTGAAACCCTCACTCCAAAACTGTTGTTCTAAATGGAGATTAGATGGTTTAAAAGGAGATTCATGATCCATATACGATACAAAGATTGGGAAATGGCGCTTGAAGAACAAGGAAATCAATCCTCGTTCGATACGTTATTTGATTTATTTCAGCAATTGCTCTCTATTGCAGGGGGTGATGTATCGCAAGCCATTCGCTGGTTA
>DDIC01000065.1:10548-11080 GCA_002338335.1 Bacteroidetes bacterium UBA1860 | reverse complement strand
GCTCAACCCCGTTACGGGATCAAATAGGTGTTTCGAATACACTCGATCCTCTAAATCGTCTGGCCCTGCACCCTCGCCTTGAAGCCCCAAAATCAGATATCCATCGGCCATCTCAAGGGCCATCCGCACCGAATCGGTCAATCGTTGGGCACTTTTTGGCGAGATCACGAACCGATCAACCACAATATCGATGGTGTGGGTCTTGTAGCGATCAAGCTGAATATCTTGATCCAAATCCATCATCTCCCCATCCACCCGTGCCCGGAGAAATCCTTGGCGGGCCATCTGCTCAAAAAGCTCTTTGTAATGTCCTTTTCTAGACCGAACCACAGGTGCAAAGCAGTACGCTTTCGTCCCCTCAGGCAAGGCAAGAATCGATTCAACCAACTGATCGGTCGTTTGCTTTGCCATTTTCTCCCCACTTTTGTAGCTGTAGGGAATGGCGGTTCGGGCATAAAGCAGGCGCAGGAAGTCGGTAATCTCAGTAACTGTACCCACCGTTGAACGCGGATTGCGATTGGTCGTTTTTTGA
>DDIC01000065.1:6666-10267 GCA_002338335.1 Bacteroidetes bacterium UBA1860 | reverse complement strand
GGATTGCGATTGGTCGTTTTTTGATCAATTGAGATCACTGGGGACAACCCATCGATAAAGTCGACCGCAGGTCGCTCCATCATTCCTAGAAATTGACGAGCATATGCAGAGAGCGACTCCATAAATCGACGCTGCCCTTCCGCATAAATCGTGTCAAAGGCGAGTGACGATTTCCCAGAGCCGGAAAGCCCAGTCACGACCACGAGACGCTCACGTGGGATATCAATGTCGATATTTTTCAGATTGTGCTCGCGTGCACCGCGAACTACGATGGAGTCTCTCACAAAAACCTTGGGATTTGAGATTTGAGCAAACCACTAAAATAGCAAAACATCGGCTCCTGTGTGAAGAATTTCCTACATTTAAACCCATTTTAATATTGGGACATCACGACATTGCGTCACGATCGCTCGTCATAGTCTCGCATCACGATCTTTCGTCGCGATAATGCGTGCTGTCTCCATGATCTAGGCGTAAAACCCATAATGTCGTCAGCTCCACACTCTGTAACAGCGTTGCCACCTTGGTCACCAACATCGTGGAAAGAGCGTCCTTTTGCGCAAATGCCCGATTATCCTGATGCTGAGGCGCTCCAGCACGAAGTTGACAAGCTCTCCAAACTTCCGCCCTTAATCACATCTTGGGACATTGAGGCGTTAAGAGAAAAACTGGTCCACGTCGAGCAAGGGCGTGCGTTCTTGCTGCAAGGAGGCGACTGCGCGGAGTCATTTGCCGATTGTACGGCCCCTCGAATTGTGAATCAGCTCAAAGTGATCTTGCAAATGAGCTTCATTCTCGTGCACGAAATGCACTTGCCCGTGATTCGTGTGGCTCGCCTTGCAGGTCAATATGCCAAACCGCGCTCCAATGACTTCGAAACTGTGGATGGGGTGGAGATGCCGACCTATCGCGGGGATGTGTTTAATGGATTTGAACCCACGCTTGAGAGCCGCACCCCTGACCCTAGACGTCTGACCGAAGCCTATGGCAAAGCTGGCCTCACGATCAATTTCCTACGGGCGCTCGTTGATGAAGGATTCGCCGATTTGCATCATCCCGAGTTTTGGGAGCTAGACTTTATGCGCAATAGTGAGGCCTACAAAGAGTATGAAGTGTTGGTGAAGTCTATTTCCAAAACGATCAAATTCATGGACTCCTTACACCCTGGAGGTCCGGGCGCCCCAGCGACCGTCCAAAAAGCAGAACTCTTCACCTCACATGAGGCGCTCAACCTTCATTATGAATCGGCGCAAACACGTCAAGTGCCTCGTAAAACAGGCTGGTATAATTTGAGTGCCCATATGCTTTGGGTCGGTAACCGAACACGCCAATTGGACGGGGGGCATATTGAGTATCTTCGCGGCATTCAAAATCCTATCGGAATCAAATGTGGGCCAGGTCAAGACCCAAGCGATACCGTTGCGTTGCTCGATCGTCTCAATCCAACGCATGAATCTGGCAAAATGGTGCTCATCTCCCGCATGGGAGCCGCCAAGGTGGAAGAAGAACTCCCTGGCCTGATCCAAGCCGTCACCGCATCGGGTCATCCCGTGATATGGAGTGTAGATCCTATGCATGGAAACACATTCTCGACGAATGGGAACATCAAAACCCGCCATTTTTCCGACATTTTGGACGAAATCCACAAGACGTTTGCAGTTCACAAATCTGAAGGATCGCGTCTTGGTGGGGTGCATTTGGAGCTCACAGGCGAAAAAGTGACCGAATGTGTAGGAGGATCCAAAGGGTTGGAAGAGGATGGGCTCACCGAAAATTATGCCTCGCTTTGTGATCCTCGACTCAATTATGAGCAATCGCTCGAGCTTGCCTTTAATATTGCCAAGGCGTGGGCCAACGGTGACAACGCCTGACGGTTTGTCGCCTGATGCCTGACGTGATGTCGCCTGAGCCGACACTCTGACAGTGGTTTTTGACCGTCTTTAACGGTTATTGTCAGCCCTTCCGCCGCAGTGTCAGTCATTACAACAAAGATATCATTATCGATATGAATGGCCTCCGTTTTGCACCCTTCTTGTGTGAAAACAAACAACAATCCATTCAACGGAGGTAAACTTATGAACATCATTCGATATAGCAGACCCCAACACGATTTGTTTGGCCGACGCTTCTCAGACATCATGGACGAATTCTTTAACGATGCAATAACCAATCGGTCCACATCGTTTATTCCATCCATGGATGTTTCGGAAACGGACAAAGAGGTCAAAGTGGAGATGACGCTCCCTGGTCTTCAAAAAAACGACATCCATTTGGAGCTTGAAAACAGCCACTTAACCGTGTCTGGAGAGCGAAAAATGGAACGTGAAAAAGATGACCGACATTACCACTTGACAGAAACCGTCTTCGGTACGTTTCGTCGATCCATTCAGCTTCCTGATCATGTGGATCAAGAGTCCATCAAGGCAGAATTCAACGATGGCATACTTCACATCACCATGAAAAAGGAAGATGCGAAGGTTCGCAAAGAAATCGTGATTAAGTAGTGTATTGCAAAAAAAGCTGTGCGAAAAAACGCTGTTTTGTACCTAAAAAACTAAAGATTAAGCGTGGTATAACCATTTTTTGTTCCCCTAAAGAGAGTAGGTTAGTTAAAGCCGGAATTGTTGTGAAAGGCAGTTCCGGCATTTTTTTGTGACGATTAATCCCAATTCTATTTAGTGCCATTTACTTTGATGTCATTTATGCTAAAATCAATCCAAGTGATTATGTTCAAAAAGTCGTTAATGATCCTGTCAATTTTTGCTGCAGGATTCGCTCTAAGCGCTGGCACAGCCACAGGTCAATCTACTGACCCGGCCACAGCTCAATCCTCCCTGCGTAATGCGTCCCTTGCCGCATTCAACAACGCCATCGTCGATATTGCCGATCAAACCAATCCAACCGTAGTCACGGTGCGTACAGCTCAGACGGTCCGTTACCGTCAGATGGACCCCTTTGCCATGTTTTTTGGCGAACCAGGCAATGGCCAAGTGCGTGAACGGGTCCGTCGTGGCCTTGGATCTGGCGTCATTGTGAGTGATCAAGGTGTCATTTTGACCAATTATCATGTGATTGAAGACGCCACAGAGATTATTATCGACACCTATGATGGCAATGAGTACACCGCAGAGGTGGTCGGTACAGATCCTATGATGGATATTGCTGTGCTTCGAGTGGGTGTGGAGGGGCTACCGTCCATCCGTCTTGGGGATAGTGACGATGCACGGGTAGGTGAGTTGGTACTTGCTGTGGGTAGTCCGCTGGATGAATCCCTTGCCCATTCCGTTTCTATGGGGATTATTTCGGCCAAAGGGCGCAGCATTGGGATCTATGAAAACGTTGCTGGCTACGAAAACTTTATTCAAACCGACGCTGCCATCAACCCGGGTAATTCTGGGGGTGCGCTTGTGAATATGGATGGAGAGCTCATCGGGATTAACTCCGCCATTGCCTCTAGAAGTGGTGGGAATCAAGGGATTGGGTTTGCCATTCCTATTAATATGGCGCGTCAGGCCATGGAATCCATTCTGCGAGAAGGTCGTGTGGTGCGGGGCTACCTCGGCATTACATGGGGTGGCGATGTAGATCAAACCATGGCTCG
>DDIC01000065.1:0-6366 GCA_002338335.1 Bacteroidetes bacterium UBA1860 | reverse complement strand
TGGCTCGTGCACTCAAATTGAATCAGCCGAATGGTATTATCATTGGGTCCGTCCAGCGTGGTGGGCCGGCAGACAAAGCGGGCCTCGAGAGTGAAGATGTGATTGTAGCGATCGATAATGAGCCTATCCGGGAGTGGGCGCAACTTCGCACAAAGATTGCCTCCACGCCACCTGGTGAAACCATTCAACTTCAGGTCGTTCGCGACGGTCGAGAGCGAGAGGTGCGAGTCAAACTCGAAGCACTCGATTCGAATCAGGTTGCCAGCGCTACGCCCGATGGAGGTGGCTCCTCGGATGATACGGATGGCGCGGGGGGCCGTGATGCAGAGCTTGACGCCGAGGCACGTTCGCTCGTCGAGGACCTAGGCCTGTCTTTGACAGACTTATCCGACTTGACTGAGGAACTCCGTGCTCGCGCCCGAGTGGGAGAAGACGTGGAGGGTGTGCTTGTGACCTCAGTAACCGAAACCTCGAAGACCTATCGTCAGGGATTGCGTCCTGGTGATGTCATTACACAAATTCAGGGTGAGGCTGTGAACTCCCCTGAAACTGCTGGACGAGTTTTGCTATCTTTGAATCAACGAGGTGAAGAGGCAATCCTCTTACGCATTCAGCGCCAAGGACAACGCCTGTTCATTGCCATTGATTTTTAGCCTAGCCGATGGGGTTCATCGGCCCAAGCTTACGCGCCATGAATTTCATTTATTTAATTTTAGTCTTATTCGGGCTGTTGGCTGTCAACGCCGAGCCTACCACCGGGCCAATTGAGCTTGAGCAATCACCCTCCGTCTCGGATGAATGGGGGCAACTAGAATGGGGCCAAATTGGACATTACGCCACGGGCCGAGTCGCCAAACAGTACCTAGACCCTGCGGCATGGGCGCGGATTCAGGAAATTCTAGCTGGCGACTCATTCGATGAGGCCACGGTCTACATGGATGATGTCCGCTCAGATGATGCGTACGATTCATACGCTGACTGGCACTGGGTAACCATTCCCGATGGCATGACCTATGACCAGACAGAGAAAAACCCCAATGGTGATATTTTGGCAGGGATTCGTCAGTTGACTGCTGAACTCAAAGCAGGTGGGCTCACCCAAGACCAAGAGCGTGAAAAGCTCAAGTTTTTGATGCATTTGATTGGTGACATTCATATGCCTCTGCATGTAGGTACTGGTGAGGATATGGGCGGGAATCAAGTCCGTGTGACGTGGTTTCGGGAAACCTCCAATTTACATCGCGTCTGGGATTCCGATATGATTAATTCTCGTCAAATGAGTTATAGCGAGTTAGCAGAGGCGTTGGGGTCGGTGGACGCCACAACCATTGCTGAATGGCAAGCAGCGACACCAGAAGAATGGGCCATGGAATCAGCGAGTTACCGCGATCAAGTCTATGATTTGCCCGTGGATAATCGCCTTGGATACGAATACCGATACAAAAACTTTGATTTGGTCCGTCTACGCCTGCTTCAAGCAGGAATTCGGATGGCTGGCGTGTTGAACGAGATATATACGTAACAATACCTGCCTACCCACTCGTCATCGCAAACTACCACCCTGGCATCGCAAACGAATAGCTTAGCGACGTCCGCGGCTCCGATTGACCCACGGCATAGGTATGCACCTTAGTGAGACCATTTGCATCGATTTCCATCACCCTAAACATCGGCGTGTGGTTGGTTTCATCTGGAATTTTCGTCCGCTCAACCCCAGGAACATGTAAATAATGGGTATTTCCCACCTCTTTGCTGTGCACAACCCGTTCCATATCCATATGCAGATCACCTGTAATCATTACCGCTAAATTGGGTTGCCCCACCACCTCGCGAGCAAAGAGCTCATTCGTGATTCCCTTGTCAGGATTTTCTGGGTACGCCCCTACCTGCGCCCCATGAACGACGAGAATAACGGGCTTTGGTGCCAAGGCTTCAACTTGATCCCGTACCCAAGCCGCACCTTCATCATAAAAATCACGCCCTTCATCAGGTGATGCAAACACAAAGGCAACCTTCTCGTGTTCATGCACATATCTCGTCTCGGTCACCTCCAGATTCCACTGCCCAGCATACTCCAAATAACGCTCTACGGTGCTTTCGCGCTCTTCATTCCCCATGATGGGATAAAAAGCTGGCTCCAGGCGGGTTAATTCCGCCGTTGCAGCTTCATACTGGATGAGGGTCCCTTTATGGGCGATGTCACCCACCCCCATGACAAAATCAAAGGGTTCGATCCCGTGCAATTCATTGATCTGGGTAATGGCAGCAGCCATGTTCGGAAACTCTGCCAAAGGCTTTGGTTCTGCATCCCCAAGCATCGCAATGCGGAGAACGGTCGGGCTGCCAGTTTGCGCGGTTTGGTTTGACTGGCTGAGTTTATCCTGTTGGCCTGACTGGCAAGCGCTAAGCAGTAACAAGCCAGCAGTGAACAAAAAGCTTGTGAAATAGTTTGTTGGCACGAATAATGCTCTCATGGGCGTATAGTTCTTGAGTTTTTGGATAGACACAACGCTTTATGATTCAAAACTACTAACTCCAAACCAGTAATATCATGAAGGGTGTGTTAAATAATCCTGGTTTAGAAAGAGGGTTTGGCGGGGTAACGTGTGAGCCTCACCTACCCGACCGCACCTGCCAGCCCTACCCAATTAACGCGTCTGGATTCAGGCCAACCAACGCTGGATCTACAAATTCACGCCCTTTTCGCACCAATTCCCCATCAAAATAGACATCCGCCCCGATGCAGACGAGATCCCAATGAATTGTGGAATCATTCCCATTTGACGCCTCTTCGTAATCATTACCCAGTGTCAGGTGGTTCGACCCATAGATCTTCTCGTCAAAGAGAATGTCATACATCGGTGACTCAATAACAGGATTCAGCCCAAAACTAAACTCTCCAAAACGCCGAGCCCCTTCGTCGCTATCCAAAATATCGCGCAAGGCATCGTTATTGCTCGAATCAAAATCCACCACGACCCCTTTTTCGACCACGAGCTTCACAAATTCAAAAGGTTTGCCATTGTACACGCTTGGCGCATAGGTAATAAGGCCTTCCACGCTATCGAGGATAGGGGAGCTAAACAACTCTCCATCGGGAATATTGTGCGATCCGTAGCAGGGGACCCATGTTTGCCCCTTCACGGAGAAGCGAATATCGGTTCCATCGCCTATCAAATGAATTTCATCGGTCTCAAGCAGGCGCTCATGCAACGGTTTCATCGCTTCCTGTAGCTTGGTATAATTCAACAAACAAGCTTCATAATAAAACTCCCGGAACGCCTCCGTTGGCATTTTTGCATTCATTGCAAATGACTCAGAAGGGAACCGCAGAATGCACCACCGCGTATGATTTACCCGTTGCTTCATATGAACGGGCTCCTGAAAATACTTCGCATACACCTGTTGCTGATTCCCCAGCACCTGCGAATTCTCATAGATATTGCGACTTCCCCGAATCCCAATAAAACAATCCATGTTTTTCATAAGCGGTAATTGGTCCTTCTCCGCCGCCGCTGACCAAAACTCTTGATCCCCATGCGCCAACAGAATCCGATTAATCTCAGGATCCTCAATCTTCACAAATGGATGAGCCCCAATCTCACGTGCTTGCTCTGTCAGTGCTCGAAGTAACCCAATCCCATTAAAATCGATGAGCTGAAGCATGACATTCTCTTCCTTTTGCAGCTTCACGCTATGTTGGAGTAGGGCAGTGGCTAGGCGGGATTCATCTGGGGTTACAAACATGGGTCTTTGGGATAAGCTTAATGGTTGCAGACTCGAGTCAAAGGGTAAGCACTCCATCACACAAAGCCAACTCTCGAGGCTGATTGGAGGCAATAATTGTGAGCATGGATTGGTTTTTTCGCTCGGTAATCCAAGCGTGTAGGTGCTCAATAGATTCCTCATCCAAGTGAGAATCGGGTTCGTCCAAGATTAGCACCTCTGGATCAAATACCCCAGCAAGCATCAGGCGTGCTTTTTGCTGCTGACCTGAGGAGAGCGCCCCAATGGGTTTGGTCAAATCGTCTCTGGATAATCCAAAGGTGTTTTGAGGGATAGCCTCAGTATGCCCATTAGGCTCATTCAATGCTCCCAAATCCGCCAAAAACAGCAAGTTTTCCTTCACTGATAGCTCAGGATATGCGTTCATCCATGGCGCACTCACCCCAAACGTACTTCGAGTGAGTGTGATGACTTCGGGATTCCTGCCCAGCTCGTCCGAGTGCCCTTGAACGCCCGCGCGCCGTATCTCCGCCAAGCCCTCGTCCAACGTCAGCAATCCAACCAAGCACTTCACCAATGTGGATTTCCCAGACCCATTCGCCCCGGCAATACCGAGGACAAAACCCTCCAACTCCGCACTTAACCCCGAAAAAACTGTCTTTCGGCCGAGGATTTTTTTACATGATGCAAGTTTCAATGCGTACATTTAGGAAAGGTACACATGTTTCATTCTCTGAGCACACCCTATGACCTCACTCCTCAACGAAATTTCTGCCCTTTGGAACCATTTTGTGGATCCACCCCGCGAATTAACCCTAACGGAGCTAGCGGAACTTGATATGCCAGACCCCCTTCGAGTCCGAATTGTAGCCACCGTGCAGCATCAGGCTCGCACCGCAACGATTCAAGCCGATTCAGAATGGCTCGACATGAATCATCCGAACGTCTATATCAACTGGATGAATTTTGTAACTGACCACCTCACGTATGCCAAAATTCCTCAGGCGTATGTCCGAACGGTATTGGATAGTGCTCTAGAGGATCTTGTCGAATGTTGTGTCCATCCCCGCACCGCCATCGTCGATTTATGCTTTGGAGAGCGATCGGAGCGCTCCTTTGCCGAAGTAGAGCTAGCGAGCCGAGCGATTCCCGTGCATGAGGACCTGGTTCAAGCCATGATCGCTGCGGTGGAAGCCTCGGGTGCAGATGCAGGTGACCCGGCCAAGCAATCAGGCCAAATGGTCCAGAAAAATGACGCCCAAGCGGCGATTGAGAGAGCAGACCAAGCACTTTTTAAGGGTGTAACGGGAGCCGAGCTTGCAAGTCTCATCGTCCAACGCCTGGCACCACTTTTTGAACTTTGCAAAGACTCCGTGGACCCGACGTTCCTGTCAACATTTGTGGAAGAAAAGGGATTTGATGAGCTTGCTCACCAAATTGAGCAATACCATGAGCCCATTTCGAAAGATGAAGTTATTCAGCTTTTTACCGAATGGAATGACGAGGAAGCACGACAAGAAAATGAGCCGAACCTTCAGCGTCAAGACGCGTCGGTGTCGCCGGAACAGGTAGATTCTGTGGATAGGGCGGATGATTCATATCCTGTCCATCCATCAGACACAGAAGACACGATTGATACTCAAGGCGAATCTGCTCCAAATCATCCTGCAACGCAACCCAATCAAACGAATTCACAATCTGAAAGCGTCCCCCTTTGGATGCAATATTTGCAAGAAATTCCAGAAGAAAAGGTAGAGCCTGATAACGAGGCTGTTGATGCGATCGATACCACCATCGAGTCTACGCTCACTGCGGCCGATTCCCCACCAACACATGCCGAAAAGCTCCTTGAGTATCTCAAACCCATTCAGCACAAAATCATGAAAACCTTATTCCAGGATGAGTATGGAGAGTATTTGGATATGATACAGAGCATTTGTGAGCTTTCTGACTGGGAAACTACCTCCGAATGGCTTGATGAGTATATTTTTGTACCTCAAGATGTGGACCTTGAAAATGAAACAGTGATTGCGTTTCTCGATTTAATGCAGGCCTATTTTGAATAGCCTCTGCATTTGTTCTCAAAAAGGTTCTTACAAACATAGCAACAAGACTGAAAGGTGGCTTTACACACATACCACACAGAGGCCTGTTTCCAAACCAGTATGCTTTGTGGAGGGGAGCAAAATATTGCTGGTCTAGATAAAAGGGCTTCAGCATGGTATCCCCGTGCCAAGCTCACAACACTCCCGTACGGACCCCATGAGGCTCCCGTGTTTGACCCGGCGTCAAATCCCCTGTGAACATGGCCAAATAATTCCTTACGAGACTACAACCCACCACAACAATACGTACAAACAAAAAAGCCCGATTAAAAGATTTCCACTTCTAACCGGGCATTGTATTGGAGCTAGTAAAAAATGAGTCAGTGCATTCATGCCCAACGTCCGAACGTAGGGCCTAAAAACCTGCATAAACAGATCAATAATTTAGTAAGACTGTGTTGCTAACGCAATTAAATAGCCCTAAAAAACCCAATAGGCCTAATAAATATTAGTTATAGACTCGGAAAAGCGCTTTTATTTAAGAATATAATTTGAACCTAGCCCACAGTATCGCGAAGTAGGAATGAACCAGCAT
>DDIC01000032.1 GCA_002338335.1 Bacteroidetes bacterium UBA1860 | reverse complement strand
CAGTTGAGCTGGATATTGACCACTCGACATGCCCAGTTTGTGTACTAAACCAAGGTGCTCCGTTTGAATCACAGATCTCTGCGGGTGCCACACTTTCTATCAGCGATAATGTTTTTGGTGTCGCACCTGCGTTTCTTTCAGAGCAAGGCATTCTGTCCAGCTCACCTCGGGCTCCCCCGTCCGCAGGATAAATCTGACCCAATTACTCAGCTCAGTGGTTTAAAACCTAAGGTTCAAAAACTAATGATTAAATACCACGAGTTGCCAAAACATCGATGGTGAAGTTCCCCAACAGAAGCAAGACACGGATTCTATCCATTTGCTTTCCATGGCCTTCAGTACATCGTGAACCCAACCATTTTTATCACCATTACCGAAATGAAAGAAACACTCAAAAAATCACCTTTTTTCATACTCGCATTACTACTCACCACAGGGTTTTTAGCCTCTTGTGGAACCGAAGATGATCATGACCACGATGAGCACTCTGACCCTGAAGGCTTGGCTTGGTACATTGAAGGCTCCCAAGTTGCAAAACAAGAAAATGGCACCGTGACCTATGCTGAAGATGGCCATATCCATGGACATATAGACGTAGCATACTCGGCTGAAGTCTATTTTATCGATGATGATGGCGATGAGTTTCAACCTGAAGAGGAATATTACACATTAGACCTAGAATCTGATCCAGAAGAGCTAGTCACGGCCACAATTTCTAGCTCCAACAAGTGGGCTTTTGAGTGGCAATGTATCTCAGTCGGTACAACAGATGTGATATTTAAACTTATGCATGATGATCATGCCGACTTTGTGTCGATGGATTTTGAAGTCCTTTGTGAAGAGCACGACGAGTAAATCGTTGCCAATCTTAGGGCAATTTTATAGGATCTTTGGGCTGGCAGCACTCCTTGGGTGGGCTGCTGGCCTATGGTTAAGTCCAACCACAGTCCATGGCGCTGGCTCCCCATCGAGGGAGCTGTCTGTGGAGTCCATCGAGTCTGTGGAGCTATCCGTAGAGCCTGAGCGCTCAGTTGAGATTCAACTGCGATTTGTAGACCGCCAATCCGGTGAAGGGATTCCTTTTGTCTATGTCTTTGTGGAAGAACTACGACGCTCCGCCACAACGGATAAGGAAGGCCTTGTCGTCTTTGATCAAATCCCAGACGGTACCTATACACTATCTGTTCAACGGATTGGGTACGGGAATAGTCTAGAGACGGTAACGGTAAAGCCCACACCAAGCAACCAAAGCTTTCTGTTTGTATTACAATCCGAAGCCCTTCTTGGTGACGAGCTCACCGTTGAGGAATCCGTCGATGAACTAGGCAATTTCACCAAACAGGGGAAACTTCTCGACAACATCCGTGGGGAAGATCTTCGGCAATCGATTGGCGCAACTCTTGCTGAGGTATTATCGACAAGAGCAGGTTTTCAGCTGCAGTCCATGGGTGGAGCCACAGCTCGACCTGTCATACGAGGACTCTCGGGTGAACGAGTCACAATTCTCAAAAATGGCCTTTCTCTCGGGGATGTGTCGGGTCAGTCGGGTGATCACGCGGTCTCAGAGTCGATGTTTGGGACAGAACAGGTAGAGCTCCTCCAAGGACCCTATGCGTTGCTATACTCTGGCGGAAACCTGCATGGCCTCATCCAAGTCAATCAACGGGGAACCCCAGGTACTACCATTACAAATCTTCGGGGACAGTCCACACTCTACGGGAGTAGCGCAGCACCAGGCGCATCCGCGCAACTCCAACTTGATGTTCCTCTTGGGAAGCGATTTTCGGGCAGGATCACGAGTGACCTACACCGGTTTGAAGAAATAGAAGCCCCCACTCAGACCATTCGTAACACCCAATCCGATCAGTGGGTCCAAACAGCTGGCCTTCGATGGGCCCACCCATGGGCAATCGTTGGTGTAAGTGGCTCATGGTATCAGCATCATTATGGCATCCCTCCTGACCCGGTGGCTGGACACCCATCCGGTGTATTTATCGAGATGAGCAAGCCGACTGTAGAGTGGAGCTTGGAAAAACCGCTGACTGGCTCTTCTTTTAAGCAGATTGCGTTGCGTGGCGCATGGACCGATTATTCACACAAAGAGATTGAAGCCTCTGGATCCTTAGGCACTCAGTTTGATCGATCATCGTTTCAGCAACGCGTGGATATCCCCTTTGATCTCTCTAGATCCGACGGTAGGCTGAGCGGGCAAGTGGGAGCCCAAACGCAATGGAGCTCAATGTCTGTCTTTGGAGCCTCTATGGTACCTTCCGATCAGTGGCATTCCGCAGTGTTTGGGGTCCTCGAAAAAGAAACCGAGCAGTGGACAGCTTCTCTTGGCATCCGCTGGCAAACCGCTCAATCCACGCCCGAGGCCGAGGATCTCACATCATCTATTGGAGTGATTGATCAAAAAACACACCATGCGCTGAGTGGTGCCGTCACCTTATCCATCCCCTGGGGAGATAATCTCACAACCTCTTTCACAGGTGGGCGCTCTGCAAGACTTCCTACACTAAACGAACTCTTTTCTGAAGGGCCACATTTAGCTTCGTACACGTTTGAAGTGGGTAATCCTGATGCATCCGTCGAAACGGCCTGGATCGGAGAAATCGAAACCCGACTAGAGGCATCCACCCTAACAATGACCGCCTCCGCCTACGGGTCGCTCTATGATGCATATCTCGTCTCACAAAACACAGGTCAACGGAGCGTACGGTATGCCAATCTATTTGTCTATCAATTGAGCGATCAGCCTGCAAGAATCCATGGAGTTGATCTTGAGGCATCATGGCAATTCGCTTCGCATTGGAGTCTCACTAGTCAAGCCTCTTGGGTTCGTGGACGCTTTGAACAAGAGGATGGATCGTGGGCAAATCTACCCCAAATAGCACCTTTCAAAACACAGCATTCAGTATTGTGGAAAAAAGGAGCCTGGATTACTTCAGCGACATACCTAGTGAAAGGGGCGCAGGATAATACGGGCCCTTTTGAGAGCCCAACCGATGGGTACACACGTCTGGATGCTCGCGCAGAGTACCGCTTGCTCCCTTCGGAATCTCAGCGTTTGTGGATCTTTTCTCTTCGCGGTAAAAATCTCACCAACACAACCTATCGAGACCATTTATCGCTAATCAAAGAGGTTTTTCCTGCTCCAGGAATCGATATTCGGGGACAGATTCAATTCTTTTTTTAGAGAATTGGTATGTTGAGTGATTCTAGCTAGTTCGATTCCCTGTAATTCGATTCACTGCAACTCGACTCACTGCATGCCCCCAATCTCCCATCACGATATCATAGAAGCCACTAAGCGCACAGCGGGTACATTGGTGCGCACACCTGTGATTGAGTCTAGGGAGTTAAATGCGATATTTGCCCATGCCGGCGCAAACGAGGCAAGAGTATTCTTAAAAAGTGAAAATCTTCAACATACAGGTTCATTCAAGTATCGAGGAGCCATGAATGCGTGCCTTTGCTTGACCCAGCAGGAGCAAGAAATAGGCGTTGCAACCCACTCATCCGGCAACCATGGAAGAGCCCTTGCTACAGTTGCGCTAGCTTTGGAGATTCCTTGCACTGTGGTGATTCCTTCTAATGCTTCGCCCATCAAAGTTGCAGCCATTCGGGCCGCTGGAGCGACGGTGATAGAAAGTGGTCCCACGCTCCACGATCGTGAATCCACCTTGGCAGACGTGATCGCCAACACGCCCATGACGGTGATTCCACCTTATAATCATCCCCATATTATGGCAGGGCAAGGCACCTGCGCGGTTGAATTCGTCGAGCAGATGCAGGAATTTGATACAACTTTGGACGTGATTATTACACCCGTAGGTGGAGGTGGACTCCTCAGCGGCGTGGCCACATGGGTGCAACATAAGAGCCCATCCACAACGATACTAGGCTCAGAACCTGCATTGGCAGGAGATGCGGCAGCATCCTTTCACACAGGCATCCTGCAACCACCTATGCCACCCAAGACGATTGCGGATGGTCTTCGCACGGGATTAGGCCCCCTACCTTTTGAGGTCATTCAAGACGTTGTGCAAGATATTCTGACCACTTCGGAAGAGGCCATCATTCGTGCCATGAGAATGGTTTGGGAGACGGCACGAATCGTAATTGAGCCTTCCTGTGCGGTGCCAATTGCAGCACTATTGGAAGGGAAACACAGTGACGGCTCGCCTGTAGACCCTCAAGCCTATGCAGGACAATCTATTGGCATCATTATTACAGGGGGTAATGTCAATCTAGATGACCTTCCATGGGCGGGGAAAGGATAATGGGGTGTGCAATAAACAACGTCTGGGCGAGGATCAAGGCCGCGGCAAAGATCGCAGGAATCATGGTTTTGGGGCTTTTTTGCGTGACACTGGAATCTGTGAGCCAAACCAACGTGACGATTCTTGAGCCGACCGAGCGAATCCTTGCCACCGAAATCGATGGGGAAGCTGTACGTAAGATCGCTGGAAATGTACGACTTGAGCTCGATGAACGTGTTTTGGCGTGTGATAGCGCTTTTCAGTATCTCGACCAACCCCTCATCCTTGCCTACAATCTTGAGATTACCCGGGATGGTGAATCGATTCAGGCAGAGCGACTTTGGTTGAATACTGAGACTGAAGTGGCAACGTTATCTGGTGCCGTCCAAGTGAGATATCAGAATACAGATGTACACAGCGATTCAGCCGTATTCTACCTTGACACAGATCAAGCACAGTTTTATCGGCGGGTCCAGTGGGCAGATTCCACAACCTATGTTGAGGCTGATGAGGCGTTTGTCGATCAAGAAAAGGCACAAACCCAACTCAAAGGGTCTATTTATGGTGAGACCCTCCAAAAAGATCAATTTTTTGTGGCTGATTCGATGTTTGGTGATACCCTTGGCACTCTCCAGCTGCTGGGTCGTTCGACAGTATGGTCCTTTGACGCAGAGGAAGAACAGAACGGTGAGCCCGTAACCATCGACACCATGATTTTGTTTGCTCAACGCATCGACCTCAACGAAACGGACACCACGCAACGACTACAAGCGACGGGCGCCCCGCGGCTTTGGTCTCCAGATCTGAGAGCTCTTGCAGACACCATCAACGGCTATGACCCTGATGGGACCCTATATCTCTATCCAAATGCAAAATTATGGTCCGATCAAGCACAACTCACTGCAAATCGATTCACCTTACGCGAGCAATCCGATTCCATCGCTATACTCACTGGCCTTCCACGCACCTTCATTACACTGGAAGACACCGTCATTCAACGATTTCAGCAAGTGGTGGGTGATTCGCTCGTCGCAACCTTTATCTCCAATGAGCTACGAGGACTTTCTTTGCACCGAAACACCGAAATCTTTTTCTTCCCAGAGCAGGAAAATGAACAGGGCGAGCCTCAGGGCAACCAAGCCATTAAGATGCAAAGTGCCCTAGGAGCAGACCTTGTGCTCCAAAATAATGAGCTCACGGGCATTACCGCACGATCCGCTGTACAGGGTGAAATCTATGAGGGTGATGAGGTCCTTAATGGATTTCGACTCGAGGGATATGATTGGTCGCCAGAGCAAGCGTTACCATTTTTACCCCTTCCAAAGAAGCGATTTGATTCACTTTACCCTATGTTTGATCAACGACGCACGCAAAACGACTCGTTGTTCGTTATCCCCGTCGGAGCGTTTGACTCAAGTACACCCCCATTAAACCCTTAAGTTGACTCATGGCCTGGCACCTTGAATCTGTTTTATTTGCCCTTGCCGCGCTGCCACTCCTCTTGCTGGCATTGTGGGCGTCAAGGCGATTTGCTAAAAGGAGACGCGAAGCCTTTGCGGACGATCGCGTGCTTCATACCCTAAGGCAAGGATTTTCCCCGAAGGTCTCGGCATGGCGGACCACTCTCATTTTGGTGGCGATTACACTGTTAACTGTCGGACTGGCTGGCCCCAAGCTGGGTACAGAAGTTCGGGAGATTGAGCAAAAAGGGGTCGACATGATGATTGCGCTGGATTTATCGCGATCCATGAATGCTGAAGATATTCGACCAACGCGGCTGGACAAAGCCAAATTTGAAATCCTCAAGCTAATTGAACAGCTCGATGGCAACCGAATAGGCTTAATTGTTTTCACCGGCGAAGCGTTTCTACAAAGCCCGCTGACCTTGGATCATTCAGCCCTTCGGATGTTCCTCGATATTGCCAGCACCCAACAAATGCCCTCCTCCACAACCGATCTGGATGCTGCCTTTCGGATGGCCCTGCAAGCCTTCTCGGAGCAGTCTGGGCCTCAAGGCTCTACTGGCCAAGGGCGTGCAAGTCAAGGGAGTGCAAGTCAAGAGGCCAACCGCGCAGACCACGCCTCCAAAGTGCGGC
>DDIC01000046.1 GCA_002338335.1 Bacteroidetes bacterium UBA1860 | reverse complement strand
TCAGTCAATTACTTCGTCAATACAGGTTGAGCCAAAGCTCTTAGCCTTTTATAAAGGCGTTTGAACTGACTCAGGATTGATTATTTTACAAAGTCAGTTTACCTGAGCTCGTGATTATCACAACACCCTAAGGCCTTTATCATGAAGACTATACTAAACGTTATTGTATTCTCCGCCCTATTAACGCTCACAGCCAATGCTCAAGATGCATTTGAGCGTTTCCAATTTGATCCAAATGTCGAATACAATGAGTCAATTCCTTCTCCAGAAGAATTTCTTGGATACGCGTTAGGGGAGGAATATAGCTTCCATTATCAAGTGATGGACTACTTTCATGCACTTGACGAAGCTTCTGACAAACTCACCTTTCATCCGTATGGAACCACCTATGAAGGACGCACACTGTATTATGCGGTGATAACTTCTGAGGAGAATCAGGGCTCGATCGATCAAATCAAAGCAAATGCACAAGCTATCGCACATCATCCAGAAAATGCCTCTATTGAAGATCACCCTGTTGTCGTGTGGCTCAGTTATAATGTGCACGGAAACGAACCCTCGAGCTCTGAAGCAGCGATGCAGACCGCCTATCGTTTGATTGCAGCTGAAGATGAGTCGACCGCTAGCTGGCTGGAAAACGCCGTTGTGATTATTGATCCGATGCTTAACCCTGATGGAAGAGATCGATATGTCTATTGGTATAAATCTTCTCAGGCAAACATATTGAATACTGACCCATTAGACTTAGAGCATGATGAACCTTGGCCAGGAGGGCGCACCAATCATTATTGGTTTGATCTAAATCGCGATTGGGTATGGCTTGTCCACCCAGAATCACAAGGCCGCATTAAGGTGTATCAAGAGTGGATGCCTCAGGCCCACAACGATTATCACGAGCAAGGATTCAACAGTAACTACTTCACGATGCCAGGAACAACGCCTCGAAATCATGAACTACCTACAGAGTATGAAGCGTGGGCAGATATTTTTGGGCGTGGGGCTGTTGAAGCCTTTGATGAAGCCAATGTGAATTATGCAACACGAGAAGCCTTTGATTTCTTTTACCCAGGCTATGGGTCTTCGTATCCTAGCATTATGGGAGGCATTGGGATGCTGGCGGAACAAGGAGGACACAGCCGTGGAGGTCGTTCGGTAGAAACCGAAGACGGTTACCTCCTTACACTTCGCCAGAGGATCTTTGACCACTACAAAAATAGTGTGTCGAATGTGCAAGTAGCCGCTGAAAACCGCCAAGCCTTGCTGGAGTATTTCGTCTTTGCACACTCTCAGGCTGCTCAAAAAGGAGATACAAAGGCTTATATCTTGCCCAACAATCCCTCTGATTACACCGCAAAAGTTGTCAACATGATGTTGCAGCATGGCGTCCAAGTGGAGCAAGCGTCTGAGTCATTTTCTCAGCGTAATAGCTACTCCTACTGGGATGGCCAACGCAGTACTGCGACCTTTGAAGAGGGCGATTTCATTATAAAAACCGATCAACCTGCACATCTATTTATCAACACGCTCATGCGTCGACAGCTTGAGATCAGGGACTCGGTGATGTATGATATGAGCACCTGGTCGGTCCCCTTGGCATACAATTTGGATGCGGCTTGGACAACATCGGATATCAGCGTGGAGACAACACCCGTTAATGAACCGATCGAGCATGAATCCGTTGTCATACAACCTGATGCGGACTATGCGTTTGTTGTAGATTGGGCTCAACCTCATGCCCCAAAAGCCCTAGCTAAGATTTGGGACCTTGGGTATCGTGTGCGAGCAGCTGAGGAGTCTTTTACACTGGATGGAGTGACCTACTCGCCTGGAAGCTTGGTTGTTCTCGTAGGGCGTAATTATGAGAAAAGAGACCAACTTGCAGAGGATATGGCTCTCGTGGCTGAGCATGCAGGTGTCACAATTCACGGGCTAAATACGGGTCGAATGGATGATGGCATCGATCTTGGATCACGAGGAATGAACCCAATCCATGAGCCGAATGTAGCGCTGATGGTAGATAGTCCTTTTAGCTCCTACACCGCTGGACAGCTTTGGTTTTTATTTGATCAATGGACAGAATTTGGCATCTCCAGAATACGTGCTGGCTCTTTTTCTGCCTCTGCTCTAGATGATCTAGACGTGATTTTAATGCCAGGCGCCTGGGGTGGTCTTGAGTCCCTTTTCTCTGATGCCCAAAAAGAGGCCTTGAAGCAGTGGGTTCAAAAAGGTGGCGTATTAATAGGCACAGAGGGCTCCGCAGCTTGGTTGACAAGTGATCAGTCGGGCATGACATCCGTTGCTATGGTTAAGGATGACGAAGAGGATGAAGGTGACACCGTAGATCCCGTGGCCTATACTCGTTACGAAGTTCGAGAAGATGTCTTTGGACTCCGACGCATCCCTGGGGCAGCGTTCAAAGGGGTTGTTGATAACTCTCATCCCCTTGCATTCGGCTTGCCAGAGTCTCTGTATAGTCTCAAGTTTGGCGATGCTGCATTGGTGCCCAATGAATCATTCCATACCGTAGGCTATTACCACAAAGATCCTACACAAGTACTTGCCTCAGGCTATGCTTCCCAAGAGAGCAAAGAGCTGGCTGCTGGAATGGCTTTTGCTGGTGTGGCAAACGTTGGACAAGGAAAAGTGGTCTTCCTCGTCGACAATACACAATATCGAATGTTCTGGGTAGGCCCTTCGCGCATGGTGCAAAATGCCGTGATGTTGCTTCCAGGAATGTAAAATAAAGATAAGCCCAACATCCTACGCTGACTTCGCCATCGCGCGCACACCTGCCATGTCGACCATCAGGTCAAAAAGCTCCGTGTTGCGCGTGAAGCTATCCATGCGATCCATGCCTGGACCAAGTACGGTGAGCTCAACATAATCACCCGTATGGACATCCCCTATAAAGTTGACGCTAACGTAGTTTGCTAGCACTTTTCCAAGGACCGAAGAGGCTGTACGTTCTGCGCGGTACGGTGTTGCAAGCTCCCCTTTCATCGCCTTCATCACCATCTCAATATCCATTTCAGCAAGGTCGAGCTGCGTGGCTTCCGCTAGTAATTCACGTACCTGACGAGCCGATGGATCCTCTGGCATGTTGCTGAATACCCACTCGTTAGTATGACGGAACGTATGGAGTTGATCAAGCATCAAGGGTGCATTGTTGTATCCAGGACCCGCGCCATTTAGCCCTGGATTCGCATTCCCGTGATCCGTGGTAATGATGACGAGCATATCATCGCGATTTTCTGTGAAGGCAAGAACTTCTCCCACGGCATCGTCAAAGGCGATCATGTCATAAATGAGCCCCGATACATCATTTCCATGGGCTGCATGATCCACTCGCCCCCCCTCGATTTGAAGAATAAAGCCATCGGGATGGCTGTCAAGACGGTCAAGCGCTGATGCAGTCATTTCTGCCAATGTGGGTACATTTTTGGCAAGCTCCGCATCCGTCTTGTGATCCGTAGTGTAAGGAAGGTGGCTGTCACCATAAATCCCTAAGATGGGCTTCTCTGATGGCGCAGCGTTCATCTCTGCTTTGTTGCGAGCCACAGTGTAACCAGCCTGGCGAAATTCACCATATAAATCCTTCCCATCATCACGCTTGTCCCCAGCAAAATGGCGATGGCCACCACCCATCAGGACGTCAACTTTAGCCTCGAGGTATTGCTCAGCAATTTGATCTTCATAATTTCGACTTGGAACCGCTGTAGCAAATGCAGCTGGGGTTGCATGTGTCATGCGAGTAGTCGTAACGAGGCCTGTTTTCTTACCCGCATCGCGAAAAATGTGATGAATCGAACGTAACGGCTTCCCTTCAGTAGACCAGTTAATGCCACTATTATTAATCCGCTGGCCC
>DDIC01000002.1 GCA_002338335.1 Bacteroidetes bacterium UBA1860 | reverse complement strand
CGATCCTACACCCGATCCTACACCTGTACCTACCCCAAAGCCGTCCCTATCGCTCGATCCAGCCCCATCACCCGACTCAGCCCCATCATGCTCTACGGTCAAATCAAAACGATCCCTCTTCTGTTTAATCGTCGCTCCTGACTCAGTCTGTACCACGCCTGGATTCACCTCATCCAAAAATCGTGATCTCAACTGCACGGTTTCATCTCCAAAACGGTACCTCATTCGACAGGTGCTAAAAAACAACCTCGACTCTGCTCGTGTGATCGCCACATAGAACAACCGACGCTCCTCCTCAAGGTTTTGCTCCTCGCCCTCACGAGCCCCCATCGGGAACAATTCCTCCTCCAGCCCCACAATGAACACCACCGGAAACTCCAATCCCTTGGACGCATGCACTGTCATCAGCGTAATCGCAGGTTTGTTCTCGTCATACTTGTCGGTATCGGTGATCAACGAAATCTCCTGCAAGAACGACGCCAAGGAGCCATTCGGATTCTGCTCTTGATAATAGGCCATCGCATTTTGAAGCTCGATAATATTATCGCGCCGAGTCAGCGATTCGTGGGATCCTTCTTCAATAAGTGCCTTGATGTAGCCACTCTTCTCCAAGACTTTGCGCGCGACATCCAACAAATGAACGCCATCCTCCAGCTCCTGCTGCAACTCCTCAATCATGGCCCGAAAAGCCTGAATCCGTGGAATGGCTGGCTTTGGAAGGGTGAGTTTTGGACCCTGAGCCCCCGACTCAGACCCTACCTGCGCAAGGACATCCCACACGGCTACACCCGTGGTTCTACTATGGTTGAGTAATTCTTGCAACGTCTTGGCGCCAATGCCTCGGCTTGGTTCATTAATAATGCGCAACAACGACTGTTCATCACGCGGGTTGACCAGAAGCGTCAAATACGCCACCACATCCTTAATCTCCTTGCGCTGATAGAACGACAACCCACCCACCAATTGATAGGGGAGCCCTTGGCGCCGCAGCGACTCCTCAAAAACTCGTGACTGGGCATTGGTTCTATACAAAATGGCAAACTCATTGTAGGAGAATCCAAACCGAGCATGGAGTTCCTCAATCTTCTGAGCCACTCGCATGGCTTCCTCGCGCTCGTTCATGTGCTCCATCAACACGACCGCCTCTCCCTCCTGATTTGCTGTCCATAGGGTCTTGGAGAGTTGCTTCTTGTTATGCTTGATGATGGAATCGGCACACGACAAAATGTGCTTTGTCGATCGGTAATTTTGCTCTAGCGGAATCTCAAATGCGTCGGCATAATCGTTCTTGAAATCGAGAATATTGCGAATATCCGCCCCTCGAAACGCATAAATACTTTGTGCATCATCGCCCACAACACAGATATTCGCCTTCCGCCCAGCCAACATCTTGGTCACCGTGTACTGTGCATGATTGGTATCCTGATATTCATCAATCAAAATGTATTTAAACAACATTTTGTACTTCTCTAGGATATCTCCACGCTCCTGGAACAGTTTAATAGGCTTGACCAACAGATCATCAAAGTCCATCGCATTCCCCGCCAACAATCGTTGCTCGTAGTCTGTATACACTTGCTGGGTAATCTCATCCAAGGTGCTACGAGCGTACTTTTGTTGGTATACCTCAGGGGTGATGAGTTGGTTCTTAGCATCCGAAATCCGTCGTTGAATCGCTCGCGGTCGAACCAATTTAGGATCGTGCTTGAGCTCAACAAGGATTCGTTTGATCACACCCTCCGAATCGGACGTGTCATAAATGGAAAACTGCTTGGTGTACCCAATGGCTTCGCCCTCAAAACGCATGATTTTGGCAAAAATGCTATGGAATGTACCCATCCAGAGTCGATTGGCCCTTTGGGGGACTAATGACGAGATCCTTGTGAGCATCTCACGTGCCGCCTTGTTGGTAAAAGTGAGGGCTAGAATTTGCTCTGGAGCAGCTAGCTCTTGCTCCAAAATATAGGCAATGCGATAGGTTAGGACGCGAGTTTTTCCACTGCCTGCCCCTGCGATAATAAGTAATGGACCCTCGGTGTGTGTGACGGCTTGGCGTTGCGGCTCATTGAGTTCGGCAAGAAAATTAGGGCCAGCGGAAGGTGTTGTCATAGCACGAAGCTCCGTTGGCATGGATCAAGCACGTAGCTCGTCCAACATGGTTCGATAGGAATCCAACGATTGGGAGGAGTCCTCCAACTTTTTGCGCTCTTTGGCCACAACCTCGTCAGGGGCAGAACCTACAAAATTGGGATTCTCTAGCTTCTTTTGGATCCCTTTTTGGAACCCTTCCAGGCGCTGAATTTCCTTTTGAAGGCGATCCACTTCCGCGTCTACATCAATGAGTCCTTCCAATGGGATAAAGCAGCGCTCTTCTCCAATTAATGTGCTCCGGCTAGCGTCCGGTTTGGGTGCATCCGTAGCCGCGGTAAGCGTGCACTCATGACCAAGTTTTTCTATGAGGGGCCGCTGACGATCCCAAAACGCTTCTGATTCTGCGTCGGTTGTTTGTAGCGTAATATGTAGAGGGTGTTTAGGTGACAGACCAAGACTTGCGCGGGTATTGCGAATAAATGTGATGAGCTCTTGGACTCGGCCAAAGTCTGCAATCACACGTGATGAGGACGGCTCGCCCACCTCTTGTTGCGTCGGATAGGGTTGGACGGTCAGGCTTTCTCCCTCATTGCGCAGTTGCATCGTATGCCATAATTCCTCCGTGATGAATGGCATGTAGGGGTGCAATAAACGAATCATGGCCTCAAATGTGCCCATGGCTCGAGACCATTGCTCGGGCTCAATTGGAGCCTCAAAATCGGCAGGTTTTAGTACCTCGATATACCAATCACAATAATCGTCCCAGAGAAGAGTGTAGATTTCGTGTAACACGTCATTGAGTCGTGCGTCTTGGAAGGCTAGATGGACCTGTTTTACAGTTTGGCGTAGCCGCTCGAGCATGTATTGATCCACCAAATTATCTGGCTCAAGATCCAGCTCTATGGCAGGGGATTCTGCGCCTGAAGATTCTGCGTCCATAGATTCGGCCCCTGAAGATTCTGCCGCGAGTGGCCGCTTTAGCATCAAAAACCGAAACGCATTCCACAGTTTGTTGGCAAAATTACGCCCTTGCTCACACAAGGCCTCATCAAACAAGATGTCATTGCCCGAAGGAGTGGAGAAAATCATCCCAAAGCGTGTCCCATCTGCACCAAATCGGGCGATGAGCTCCAATGGGTCGGGTGAATTACCCAGTGATTTACTCATTTTCTGCCGCTTTTTATCGCGGACAATCCCATGAAGCACCACCTCCTTGAATGGAGCTTCACCCTTGAGGTAATACCCAGCCATAATCATTCGAGCAACCCAAAAGAAAATGATTTCCGGAGCGGTCACCAGATGTTGGGTAGGGTAGTAATAGGTGATGTCCTCATTATCGGGTTTGGTTACCCCATCAAAAACGGAAAGTGGCCATAACCAAGAGCTGAACCACGTATCGAGCACATCCTCATCCTGATGCAGATCCTCCAATGTTAGCGACCCACCCTTAGGATGCGCTGCTTGGGCTTTAGCAAGGGCTTCTTCTGCGGAATGAGCTACAAACATCGATTCAGTATCGCCTTTCACGTTCCATGCCGGAATGCGATGTCCCCACCAAAGTTGCCTTGAAATACACCAGTCACGAATATTTTCCATCCAATGGAAGTAGGTGTTCTCAAATTTGGCCGGGTGGAATCGAATCTCACCCTCTTTCACTGCCTTGATCGCGGGCTGAGCCAATTCCTCCATTCGGCAGAACCATTGCAAAGAGAGTCGAGGCTCGATCACAGCACCGGTTCTTTCTGAAGTACCTACTTGATTGACCAAGTCCTCGGTTTTTTCGAGGATTCCTTCGCCATCAAGGGCTGCTGCCACCGCTTTTCGGGCCTCAAATCGCTCCAATCCGTCAAACGGAGAGCCTTCCAAGACAATATGACCCGTTGCTGATAGGATGTCCAGAATGGGGAGGTCGTGACGTTGGCCAATCTCATAGTCATTAGGATCATGCGCGGGGGTAATCTTCAGGCATCCTGTCCCAATCTCTGGATCGACATACTCATCGGCAATCACAGGTATCGTGCGATCAGTAAGGGGTACATGCACCTGCTTTCCCACCCACGTGGCCGCTCTAGGATCCTCAGGATGAATGGCAATCGCCACATCAGCCATAATGGTCTCTGGACGTGTGGTAGCGATGGTAAGCGTCGACGTTGGGTCATCGGCAAAGGCATACTTCACATGATAGAGGTGTCCTTGATGCTCTTTGTAGATCACCTCCTCATCAGACAAGGCGGTTTGAGCCACAGGATCCCAATGGACCATTCGCTTGCCTCGATAGATATATCCATCTTCGTATAGCTTTACGAAGGTCTCACGAACCGCCTTACTCAACTCCTCATCCAGGGTAAAGCGTATTCGCTCCCAGTCGCAGGAGGCTCCCAGCGTTTTGAGCTGTTTCAAGATCACTCCGCCATGTTCGTGGGTCCATTCCCACGCCTTCTCCAAAAACGCTTCCCGAGAGAGATCGCTTTTCTTTATCCCTTCGGCACGCAGTTTTTGGACAACTTTGGCCTCGGTAGCAATGCTTGCATGGTCTGTCCCAGGGACCCAGCACGTGTTATAGCCTTCCATTCGCGCCTTGCGAACCAGCACATCTTGCAATGAATTATTGAGCATATGCCCCATGTGGAGCACTCCCGTCACATTCGGAGGGGGAATCACAACCGTGTAGGGTTCTCGATCGTCAGGTGTAGATCGGAAGAATTGGTGCGAGTCCCAGTAGGCGGTCCATCTAGATTCGGACGCGCCTGGATCAAAATGTTTGGCGATAGATTCTGGGTCGATACCCTTGGGTGACGCCTGACTCATAGCACCCCGTTAGCTTTTGCGGGTGAGTCTCACTCCAAAATGACCGTCACACCCATGCTTGTGGGGGAAGGTTTGGTACGCTTTGCCATCCTCAATAAGGACCTCTTCGGGGAGGTAGTCAGATAAATTATCCAGTTCAAACCCTTTATGCTTGGCTAAAAATGCCTGCACCTGCTCCCAATTCTCTTCTGGTTCCAAAGAGCATGTGCTGTACACAAGACGTCCACCTTTTTTGACCATCGTTGCAGCTTGGGCAAGTAGTTTGGACTGTAGTTGCACGATAGCCGCCAATTCCTCAGGCGTACGTCTCCATCGAAGATCCGCTCGTTTGCCAATCACACCCGTACCCGTACAAGGTGCATCAAGTAGCACACCATCCACCGGAGGCAATTCTAATTCCGTAACATCCCCGCGACGAATTCGAATATTCTCTGCATGATAATTCAGTGCACTTTCGGCCAATTTTTCGAGTCGTCTGGAATCTTGATCTACGGCAAGGATAGATCCCTCTCCATTCATCATATCCGAAAGCATAATTGACTTGGTCCCTGGCGCTGCGCATAGGTCATAGATCTGCTCACCAGGCTGTGCATCCAAAATGGTAGGAGCCATACCCGCTGCCACATCTTGCACCTGGCAAAGCCCTTTTTCCAAGAGCCCTTTTTGAAGAATAGGCTGCAGTGAGGAGACTTTATAATAATTGGGAAGCCAGTCAGACGCTTCAAAATCCACCTCTGCTTTTTGCAGACGTAGCTTGAAGTTTTCTGGGGAGGTGCGTTGAGCATTTACACGCACGGTATACTCTGGTCGTTGATTGTTGGCCTGCATCAACGCAAAGGCATCGCGCTCACCATAGCGTGCCACCCATCGCTTTACCAACCACTCGGGATGGGAATAGGTCACAGCGATAAGTTTTTTACGATCTGCAAACGCTGGCTTTGGAAGCGTCGCCATATCACGCTGAAGGTGTCGAAGCATGGCATTGACCAAATCGCCCGTTTTTGAACCAAGCGTCGCTTTGGCAATCTCGACAGCCTCGTTAATGGTCGCATAGTCTGGGATATGCTCCATGTAGAGCATCTCATAGAAGGAGAGGCGCAAGATATTCTTTAGTGGAGCGGTCATGTCCTCCATGGAGATACTCGAGAACTCGCCCACCAAGAAATCAAGGTAACTACGGCGTCGCAACACACTCTGGACATACTCTCGTACTTGCGATCTCTCCCTAGAGGGAAGCTCATCCGCAGCCGTGAAATCAAGTTGTTGTTCCGTATCGAATGCAATAAGCATGTCGACACTTACTGAGCGTGCTGTTGGGTCTAAAGTCACGAGAATCTTGTCTAAAATCGTTTTAAATGTCAGCAATCCAAGCGAAGACAACACAGAACACGTGGTTTTCCCTGCAGAATGCCTCAATAAGCTAAACTTTTAATATACGCAACCCTACATCCTCATGCTACCTTCTGCCATCTATTTCGAAACTTTGATTGATTTTTGAGAGGTCTCATGCTAACTTTGGTAGCTATAGATTTTGCTTACTGTTTTGTTTAGCACTAGTAAGGTATTAGGCAAATCGCAAGCAGCACATCATGTAGCATATCGCCACTTAAACCCACCATACAAGGAACCTCCATATGAATAAAGGGACCGTAGCGCAGGTGATTGGACCTGTCGTCGATGTCGATTTTTCGCAGGGTGAATTGCCCGCAGTACTCAACGCATTAACCATCTCCAAAGAAGATGGCTCCACACTTGTTTTGGAAGTGGCGCAACATCTCGGCGAAAATCGTGTGCGAACCATTGCCATGGATGCTACCGAGGGGCTTGTTCGTAAGATGGAAGTGGTCGATACAGGTCAACCGATCTCAATGCCGATTGGCGAAGAGATTCGCGGCCGTCTATTTAATGTTGTAGGCGATCCTATTGACGGCATTGCTGCTCCAAAAGGAAAAGAGAGTTATCCAATTCACCGACCTGCGCCTTCATACGAAGAGCTCGCGACGTCCACGGAGATGTTAGAAACTGGCATCAAAGTGATCGATTTGCTTTGTCCCTATGCAAAAGGGGGGAAGATTGGTCTTTTTGGCGGGGCAGGGGTAGGCAAAACGGTTCTTATTCAGGAGTTAATCAACAATATCGCCAAGCAGCATGGGGGTCTTTCTGTATTTGCGGGTGTTGGTGAGCGTACGCGTGAAGGGAATGACCTTCTTCGTGAGTTTATCGAATCGGGTGTCATCAACTACGGCGATGCTTTTAAGGAGTCGATGGAAAAAGGGGAGTGGGATCTCTCCAAGCTTGATCCAGAAGCGCTCAAAACATCCCAGGCAACCCTTGTGTTTGGTCAGATGAATGAGCCTCCGGGAGCACGTGCACGTGTGGCGCTATCGGGTCTTACGATTGCAGAGTACTTCCGTGACGAAGTGTCTCGCGATATCCTGTTGTTTGTCGACAACATCTTCCGTTTTACTCAAGCAGGCTCAGAAGTATCAGCCCTTCTAGGTCGAATGCCATCTGCGGTAGGGTATCAGCCAACACTTGCTACTGAAATGGGGGACCTTCAAGAGCGCATTACCTCGACGAAAAAAGGATCTATCACCTCGGTTCAGGCGATTTATGTGCCAGCGGATGATTTGACCGATCCGGCGCCTGCCACAACCTTCTCTCACTTGGATGCGACCACGGTATTGAGCCGTGCCTTGACACAGATTGGAATCTATCCAGCGGTGGATCCACTCGATTCAACCTCTCGGATTAACGATCCAAAAGTTGTCGGTGATGACCACTACAACACAGCTCAAGCGGTCAAAGAGATTCTGCAGAAGTACAAAGAGTTGCAGGATATCATTGCGATTCTTGGAATGGATGAACTCTCAGATGAAGATAAACTCGTCGTGTCACGTGCACGTCGTGTGCAACGCTTCTTGAGCCAACCATTCTTCGTGGCGGAGCAGTTCACAGGTCAGGAAGGGAAGTATGTACAAATTAAGGACACCATTCGTGGGTTCAAGATGATCCTCAATGGTGAGCTAGATCACCTCCCAGAAAACGCATTCCACCTTGTAGGCACGATTGAAGAAGCTGTGGCCAAAGGGGAAAAACTCCTCGCTGAAGCAGAGGCTGCATAATTTAAAGGTTCAACGACCATGGCAAGCGATACCTTTTTTGCAAAAATCATGACGCCTGTGGGTAAGGCGTATGAAGGGGATGTTCAAAGCATATCGCTTCCAGGGGAGAAAGGGCGCTTTCAGGTGTTGTTTGGTCACGCACCGATTCTTTCCACGCTTGTCCATGGAGATGTTCATGTAGTCGACGCGACCGGGACTCGCTCAAGCTACCATGTAAAGGCAGGGTTCGTTGAAATGGTGAACAATTCACTCACGCTCCTTGCCGAGAGTGTTACCGACGGGGTTGCTGAGGGCTCTAGCGCCGACGCCAATTCTTGATGGTGCTACTCATTGGCTGGCACCGCCTGATCTCGCGGTAATATCAGCGAGGTATTGCTGCTTCAACACCTCTTCAAACTCTTTTGTAATCAACGACTCAGGTGCTTTTAGCGCTGTCCCAATATGGATAATGCATTCTGGGCGCTGAGAGTCCATGGTATGCATATGAATGGTCATGGGTACGACATCTAATGGATATCCCTTTTGATGGGCTTGACGAATGAGCCACTCCATGCCAGGCTTGAACGGTTGAATCCGCGGCTCGGAGAGAGGATGTTTAAGTTCTCCTTCCGGATAGAGGAATAATGAGGCTTGGGGTCTGCGAAACGACTCCAAGGCATAGCGTAGACTTCGAATCGAGCCCCTTGGATGAGACAAATCGACTGAAAACACTCCAATCCATGGGAAAAAGGGGTGCTTTTGGACTTGCTCGAGATCCATCATGGCTCGTGCTTGTTGCTTGAAGCGAGTTTGGTTCAGCAATAGGGGCATAAGTGCGTCCCACCATGAGGTATGATTGCCATAATATAATGTTACACGATCGCGAGGAGGGTGATAGGCTTGATGGATGACCACTCGGTGAAATCGATGATGAAACATCCACCGTACCCAAGTCCCAAAAACCTTCAAAAAAAGGGTATTTTCCTTGGCAGGAATAAACGTTTTTGTCGAATTGGGCATAATTATAGGGGCTGAACCCGATAGATAAAGTCTCCCAAAAGGTAATGGAAAGAACCAAAAACAACACCTTACCCCTGGATCGGATGCAGGAACTTGAGACCTACGCCATGGCATGGTCGTCTCCAGTGTCTGATGCGGTACGCGCCCAGGTAGATAAAGCCACAACATCCCTGGCGTATGTCGATATGGCATCAGGCCCCATGATGCGGGGCCTATTGGGGTTTTTGGTTCGCGCGAGCAAGGCACAGCGGGTCCTAGAAATTGGGACGTTTATCGGAACGTCGGCGATGGGTATGGCTGAAGCGATGGACAGTTTGCGTGACAGGCAAGACCCCCACGCCCCCCATGTGCCCCAGGACTCCCACGGTCCCCATGCGCCTTATCTTCTTACGATTGACAAAAACAAACGATATATCGAGTTGGTGAAAGATGCCTTTGCCCAAGAGCCTTACGCTTCAATCATTGAATCGGTGGAAGGGGATGCTCTAGCGATGCTTTGCGCGGGCGATCCACGGATTTTCACACCTCAGCGATGGGATTTAATCTTTTTGGATGGCGACAAGGCTCATTATCCTGAGTATATCGAGCATGTCGTGGAGTTGCTGCGCGTCGGCGGTGTATTGGTAATTGATAATGTGCTTTGGTACGGACTTGTGTTAGACGCTGAAACACTAGCTACCGACAAACTTGCATCCGACGCTGACGCTCACAAGCCCAACGCAACCCGTGAGGAAAAACACAAACAAAAAGCGGTGGCCATAGATCAGATGAATCAACGACTCGCTCAAGACCCACGGCTTACAATCCAAATCCTTCCCTTTGGCGATGGACTCACCCTAGCAACCCGAATCCAATGAGTATGCAACCCACCAAACTTGATGTTTTTCAATCCACGCAGCAGCTACACATCGAGTGGCCCGATGGGAAAATCCATGAGCTACCGTTTTTTGGACTCCGCAAAAACTGCCCCTGTGTAGTGTGTCGTGGAGGGCATGAAAAGATGGGGCAGTTCGAGCTTGAGCTATTCTTTGTGCAACCCACGGGGCTCATGGAAGAGCTTCGGATGAAAAGTCTAAAGGCGGTAGGGCGACATGCGATTCGGATCACCTGGAGTGATGGCCACAATGACGGCATGTACCGTCATGAGGATTTGTACGAGTGGGGCGAGTATGTAGGAGCCAAGCAGGGGTGAGGATTTGCCTTGATGCCCTTACTCACCCTATCGTCTTTGAAATTCGATTATGTAGGGAAGTTGTAAGAGGGGTTGCCGCCTCAAATCGTTCGATAAAAATGGTGTTGGTGTTGTGCTGATCCGCCTCTCGAAACCATGCATAAAGATGCTTGGCTAATTCATCCAGAGAGTCGGCATGTTGATGCAGCATGGATGGGTGCTTTTGAGTGAGCGCCTGGATCTGGCTACGGCGGCCCTCTGTATGGGTAACCACAAAGAGGCGGGGTTGTTCTGGGGCGATAGTGGCTGCTTCGATCTGACTCATGTCCAACCACATCACCCTGGCCTTGGGTGTGTAATGGCGGTATTTGGTGCCTGGACTAAGCGGCGTTTGGTCGGCCTCGGCGGGTTGCGCTACTTCTTCATACG
>DDIC01000007.1:25888-27860 GCA_002338335.1 Bacteroidetes bacterium UBA1860 | reverse complement strand
CTCAAACCAGCATAGATCAAAAGTTCTCATTATTTGATATACTATCAAATATGTGCTATTGGTGTGTAATGGTAGGGGCATTCTTACGTCAAATGACTTGCGCCAAATGAACCCGAAAGACCCAGAACTCCACCCCAAAGACGAAACCACGAATCAAACTCTTTAATACCACCTTATGAAGAACTGGATTTATTTTATTGCACTCACATGGTTTTTCACGCTATTTTTACCTTGGTGGAGTCTTATTCTTTCTGGACTCATTATTGGCTTGTGGCGTCAACCCTCGTGGGTGTTTCCTCTGGGGTTGTCTGTTGGATTCATTGTCTGGACTGGACAAAGCATGCTTACGGCCGTACAAAATGATTTTATACTAAGTGAAAGACTCTCTTTGTTGTTTGCAGGCATGGACACGCCTTGGGTATCGCTTGTGATGGCTGGACTCATCGGTGGATTGTTGACAGCAAGCTCCGCGTGGTTTGGCAAAGAATTACGAGTCAGGATTGCCTCATAATCCTGTTTCTTATTGAGTTTGTCCGTTGAATAGTTTCGCAGGTTTGTGTAAATTTGATTTTATGCAAAGCTACAAGCGACCGACTTTCAGATCGATCACTTTCCCATCCGACGCGGGTTCCGTAGTCGGATTTTTTTTGAGCTTTTTTAGATCCACTTCAAGCAAGAACTTCTCCTTGCTCGCCCCTCTGACCCTCAACTCTTCGCATCGACATGAATAACACCCCGAAACTCTATTCGGCTAGGCTCGCTCTGTCAGACGGCCTCATTTTTTATGGACACGCCATTGGTGTTCCTGGCACCGTAGGAGGTGAATGCTGTTTCAACACGAGTATGACAGGATATCAAGAGATCTTTACAGACCCCAGTTATTACGGGCAACTCATGGTCATGACGTATCCTCACATTGGAAACTATGGCACAGCTGCCGAAGATGATGAGGCAAGCAACGTGATGATCTCGGGATTAATTATTCGGTCGTTCACAGAGCGATATAGCAACCCGTCAGCAGATGCCAGTTTGCGGGACTACATGGAAACTCATCAACTCACGGGTATTCAAGGGATCGACACGCGTCAACTAGTGAAACATATTCGCGAGAAAGGGGTCATGAACGCAGTGATCTCGACCGAGGACGTTTCGGATGAAGAACTCGTCAAAAAGGCCAAAGAGTGGCCTTTGATGGCGGGCCTTGAGCTTTCACAACATGTAACGCGCCAAGAGGCACAATCTTTTCCAGCCGAAGGTGAGTCCAACTACAAAGTAGCGGTGATGGATTATGGCGTCAAGAAAACGATCCTTGAGCAACTCCGTTCCAGAGGCTGTTCTCTACGCGTATTCCCAGCACAAACTCCACTAGAAGGGGTAAAGGAGTGGGGGCCTGATGGAGTCTTTTTGAGTAATGGGCCGGGTGACCCCAACGCAACGGCACCGTTTGCAGCACCCATTATGGAGTGGGCCAAAAAAGAGAAAAAGCCCCTGTTTGGTATTTGCCTTGGACACCAGTTAATGGCTTTATCAGAAGGTTGTTCTGTGGATAAGATGTTTGTGGGACATCGGGGTGCCAACCAGCCGGTACAAAATCTTTCCACAAAGCTTGTCGAAATCACGACGCAAAATCATGGGTTTGCTGTCAAAGAAGATGAGCACATTGAACGGGTAGCCACCGTCACACACAAAAACTTAAACGATGGATCCATTGAAGGACTGCGCTTCAAAGAGTTCACTGGATTTTGCATTCAGTACCACCCTGAAGCCTCACCAGGTCCCCATGACAGTCGATATCTATTTGACGAATTTGTCAAAGATCTCGCCGCATCAAACGCCTCCGTTGCATCTAATTCCTCCAATTAATTGAGCCTCCAATCTCCTCCATTCCATGCCAAAACGCGACGATATCCATAAGATTCTGATCATAGGCTCTGGTCCTATTGTGATCGGTCAAGCCTGTGAGTTTGATTAT
>DDIC01000007.1:25313-25584 GCA_002338335.1 Bacteroidetes bacterium UBA1860 | reverse complement strand
CTGTGAGTTTGATTATTCTGGCACCCAAGCTTGCAAGTCTCTTCGAGAAGAAGGCTACAAAGTTGTGCTAATTAATAGTAATCCTGCCACTATCATGACCGATCCCATGATGGCTGATGCGATCTATTTGAAACCGCTGACATCCGCGTCCATCAAAGAGATTGTCGAAAAAGAACGCCCAGATGCCGTATTGCCAACCATGGGTGGGCAAACTGCCCTCAACCTCGCTCGTGAGCTATACCTAGATGGATACTGGGAAAAAGAAAATATT
>DDIC01000007.1:24783-24982 GCA_002338335.1 Bacteroidetes bacterium UBA1860 | reverse complement strand
CGGTCATTGGGGTGGATATGGACGCGGTGAATATCACAGAAGACCGAAAGTTATTTCGCAACTTGATGGAAGAGATCGGCATCACGCAGTGCCGCAGCCGCACCGCCGAGTCCCTGCTCGACGCCAAAGAGATCGTCGAAGAACTTGGCGGCCTCCCCATCGTGATCCGCCCTTCGTTTACCCTCGGCGGCACCGGCGG
>DDIC01000007.1:0-24473 GCA_002338335.1 Bacteroidetes bacterium UBA1860 | reverse complement strand
GGCATCGTCTGGACAGCCGACGAGCTCGAGCGAAAGGTGCTGCGCGGCCTCGAGCTGAGCCCAGTGCATCAGGTCTTGATCGAAGAATCGATTGTGGGGTGGAAGGAGTATGAGCTCGAGCTGCTGCGGGATGCGAACGATAACGTGGTGATTATCTGCTCTATCGAAAATGTGGACCCTATGGGCGTTCATACGGGTGATTCGGTCACCGTCGCTCCGACCCAAACCTTGCCAGACAAAACGTACCAACGACTTCGTGATGCCGCCATCAAAATGATGCGATCGATTGGCACCTTTGCCGGAGGGTGTAATGTCCAGTTTGCCGTAAGTCCAGATAATGAAACTCTTGTGGCGATTGAAATTAACCCGAGGGTAAGTCGCTCTTCGGCATTAGCGTCCAAAGCAACGGGGTATCCCATTGCAAAGATTGCCACAAAATTAGCCATAGGGTACACACTTGATGAGCTCCCTAATCCTATTACCGGAGTTTCTTCGGCTTGTTTTGAGCCTTCTATCGATTATGTGGTCGTCAAGTCGCCCCGTTTCAACTTTGATAAGTTCCCAGGGGTGGATGAAACCCTTTCCACACAAATGAAAGCCGTCGGTGAGGCGATGGCCATCGGTCGCACCTTCACCGAAGCACTCAACAAGGCGTGGCAGTCCCTAGAAATTGGTCGGGGTGGACTGGGTGCTGATGGATATGAAGAGCTTGACCCGCGTGAGGTATCTCATCGACTCAAACATCCCTATTGGGATCGCACCCTTCAAATTCGTAATGCCTTCAAATTGGGTGCCTCTGTGGAAGAGATCCAGGATATTACCCAGTTTGATCCCTGGTTTATTTCACAAATCCAGCTTTTGGTGACCCTTGAGAATCAGGCTGAAGGAAAGACACTCGAGACCATACCCTATGATGAGCTCCTGGAGCTGAAGCGACATGGGTTTTCGGACGTCCAGGTTGCGTGGTTATTAAGCCAAGGGGGTGATGTGGTTACCGAGGACCAGGTGCGTGAAAAGCGCAAAGCGGAACGGATGACCCCTGTATTTAAAATGGTCGACACGTGTGCAGGGGAGTTCCCCGCACAAACACCGTATTACTACTCAACCTATGAGGGGGAAAACGAGAGTGTCAAAACCGATCGAGAGAAAGTGGTGATCCTTGGCAGTGGCCCCAACCGTATTGGTCAAGGGATTGAGTTTGATTATTCCTGCGTCCATGCTGTATTAGCCGCCAAGGAGATGGGCTACGAAGCCATTATGATTAACTGCAATCCCGAAACCGTTTCCACCGATTTTGACGTAGCAGATAAGCTCTATTTTGAGCCCATTTACTGGGAACGAGTGATGGATATTATCGACTTTGAGCAGCCCAAGGGGGTGATTCTTCAGGTGGGTGGTCAAACAGCCCTAAAACTTGGGAAACGATTCAAAGAAGCGGGAATACACATTTTTGGCACCGAGTTTGAATGGATAGACTTTGCAGAGGATCGCGGCGAATTCACCAAATTTTTGACTCAACTCGACATCCCTTTCCCCAAATTTGGGGCCGCACGATCGGTAGATGACGCTCTGGCGATTGCCGATGAGATTGGGTATCCCGTGTTAATTCGACCAAGTTATGTACTAGGGGGTCAAGGGATGCGCATTGCGGTGAAGGAGGAGGAGCTACGTAAGTATGTGGAGACCATCCTGAAAACCCATCCCGAAAATGACTTCTTGATTGACCGATATCTAGAGCAAGCCATTGAGGTTGATTTTGATTCTGTTTTTGATGGCGAGGAGCTTCATGAAAGTGGCATCATGCAGCACATTGAGCCTGCTGGGGTTCACTCGGGGGATTCAACAGCAGTGATTCCGACCTACACCTTGAGTGATCAAGTCTTGGCAACGTTGCGCGATTATCAAAAACGGATTGCCAAAGCGATGAATATTATTGGGTTTCTAAATGTGCAGTACGCGGTCAAAGGGGAAGATGTCTATGTTCTTGAGGCAAATCCGCGCTCTACTCGCACCATCCCATTCCTAGCCAAAGCACATGATCGTCCTGAAGCGATGGTGGGTGTCAAAGTGATGTTAGGGGCTAAGCTCAATGAGTTTGATCTAGAGTCTAAGCTTGAGGGTTGGGCCATCAAAGAGCCTGTATTCCCATTCGATAAGTTTCCAGAGGTGAAAAAAGAGCTAGGTCCAGAAATGAAATCCACTGGTGAAAGCATCTATTTTATGGATAACTTTGACGATGAGCACTTCCGGAAGCCCTACGAGTTCAAGAATCTCTATTTGAGTAAGTAATCGTTGGCCTGGGGGGTGTTCGGGAAGTTTGAAACCCGATTCACATGTCCACAAACCCACGTCATATACTGGTGTTGTTTGGCGCACCCTCACCCGAACACGAGGTGTCGATCCTTACAGGGTTACAAGTAGGGCACGCACTTCTTGAACGACATCCTCACGTCTCGCTTGGGTATGTAGATAAGGCTGGACAACTTTGGACAGGAGATCCCTTGTGGCAAGTGAAGAGTTATACAGGAAAGAGCCTCCCCTCGGCATGTAGCCAAGCACGGCTTCGCAAGGACCCCATCAAAGGTGCTGTACTTGTCCAAGAGAGGGCAAAAAGGGGACTTTTTGGAAGCATTGGGCATGAAGTTGTACTCGATGTTGCTGTTTTGGCTTTTCATGGCGGCGATGGTGAAGGAGGGGCGTGGCAAGGGTACCTCGAATCGCTAGGAATCCCCTTTGTGGGTTCTGGCTCCATGAGCGCTGCACTTGCCCAAGATAAGTCGATGGCTCGCCCGGTCCTTCCGGTTCAGGGGCACAAAATCGCTGTCGCCGATGCTTTGACACTTCAGGAACAAGCATGGGTCAACAATCCTGATGGGTGGGTAAAAAAGATTGCCAAACTTGGGAAAGAGGTGATTCTCAAGCCTGCACGATTGGGCAGTAGCATTGGAGTAGAGCGTGTGTCAACCAAACCCGCGGATTTGAGAAACGCCATCGAGCGTGGGTTTCAGTATGACGATAGGCTTGTGTTTGAAGAGCTTGTCTCCCCCATGATCGAAATTAACTGCTCCGTTCGAAAACGCCCCGATGGGTCCTATCAAGCCTCTGCTTGTGAACAACCCGTAGCCTCAGAAGGTGCCTTGAGTTTTGAGGATAAATACATGAATCAATCCCAGGGGAAAGCAGGAACAAAAATGGGCTCCAAAGCTGGGTCATTTGGGCAGAAAGGTAACCTTTCGGGTCCCTCGCAAGAAGGAGCAAAAGCAGGAATGGGTGCAGGACTGGACGGCCAAGGGATGGCCTCCTTGAAGCGGTTGTTGCCAGCCCCAATCGAGGATGTTTGGACTCAACGCATTCAAGATGCTGCCGTTACGCTTGCAGAAGCGTTTCAAACCTCAGGGGTCGTCCGTTTTGATTTTATGGTCAAAACCTCAAAACAGGGTGCGCTCAAAGAGCTCTACTTTAATGAGTGCAATACCATTCCAGGGTCTCTTTCGTTTTATCTATGGCAAGAATCAGGGGTAACCTTCCCTGATTTACTAGACGAAGCCATAGAGGTGGCCAAACAAGAGATGGCTACACGAATTGGGCGACAAAAACCCTTTGAGTCGAACCTCTTGAAACAATATGTTGGGTCATGAGTGAATCGATCACACTTACACTATTCGCCAAGCAAAGCCGTGCCAACTTTTGTGAGGTACTCCTCACATTTTTGGAGTGGACCCAAGCTCATGGTGTGAGGGTTCAAACCCATATCCCATTGTCAAGCTTCTCTGTTATGGATTCACAGATGGAGAGGGCGCTCACCAAAGCGTATGAATCGGTCACCATCAAAGACAGTCCCGAAGATGCTTTGAGTGAGGCCAGCCTAGTCTGTACCATTGGTGGGGATGGCACCATGTTGATGGCCGCCCATTGGGTACGGGGTTCAGGGATTCCGATTGTGGGAATTCATGCTGGAAATCTCGGGTTTTTAGCACATATTCAAGCCAAAGATCTGGACACCGCTCTTCCGCAAGTGATTCAAGGGAAAGCTCGTCGAGATCGTCGCTATTTTTTGGAGGCTGCTTTACCCGATGGAGAGACCGCCTACGCCTTGAACGAGTTTTCGTTCACCAAAAAAGATCGCATCAATCTGATTGAGATCTCTGCCTCGTATGGAGGACGCCATGTCAATGACTATTGGGCTGATGGCTTACTCATTGCATCACCCACGGGATCAACAGCATACAATCTCTCTGCAGGAGGGCCCATTGTCTATCCAGGTACACCTGTGATGGTGGTGACCCCAATCAATCCTCACACGCTTACCACACGCCCCTTGGTCTTGCCTTCTGACACTGTATTGGAGCTTAAAGTCCACGAGGAGCCCAATCAGTTGCTATTTTCCTATGATGGAGTACGTGAATCTCGTACTTTTGATTCGTCCATTTTTCGGGTAAAACAATCCGATCAGTGGGTAGAATTTCTCCGATTAGAGGATGACGATTATTTCGAGAATCTTCGGGACAAACTCATGTGGGGAAAGGATCTTCGTAATCGATAAGTCATAACCAAAACAAGACTCATGAAAGTAACCGTTGTTGGAGCAGGTGGAAATGTAGGATCCACTGTCGCACTTACCCTAGCACAGCGAGACATCGCAAAAGAGATTGTCCTTGTAGACATCGAACGTCGAGTGGATGACAAGACCTTTTACCCTTCCAAGGGGCGCGCCTTAGACCAGTGGGAGTCTTCCCCGATCCATTTGTTTGATACCTATACCCATGGAACGACCGATTATGCGGACACCGCAGGATCAGATGTGTGTGTTATTACCGCAGGAGTTCCTCGCAAGCCAGGCATGAGTCGCGATGATTTACTCTCGATCAATGCCAAGATTGTCAGCTCTGTGACCAAAGAGCTTGTGAAGCACTCGCCTAACACGGTCATTGTGGTGGTCTCAAACCCGCTAGACGTCATGACCTATGTCTCCTATGTGAATAGCGGCCTTGATAGCAACCGTGTAGTGGGTATGGCTGGAATTTTGGACACTGCTCGATACCGTTCGTTTATTGCTGAAGAATTAAGTGTATCACCAAAGGATATTCAGGCTCTTTTGATGGGAGGGCATGGTGACACCATGGTCCCACTACCCCGATACACGACCGTAGCGGGGATTCCCGTGACTCAACTTATTGACTCTGACAAGCTAGACGCGATTGTAGAGCGCACCAAAAAAGGAGGAGGTGAAATTGTAGGGTTAATGGGCACCTCAGCATGGTATGCTCCAGGGGCGGCAGCAGCGCAAATGGTTGAAGCCATTTTGCTCGATCAAAATCGAATTTTCCCTTGCTGTGCGATGTTAAAAGGGGAATATGGAGTGAATGATCTCTACGTCGGTGTTCCTGTGAAGCTTGGGCATGGTGGCATCAAAGAAATTCTTGAAGTCGAGCTTGATGATCAAGAAAAAGGCTTGCTAGACGAATCCGTCGAGCATGTGAAGCGCGTGATGAGTGACTTTGAGTCACTTAACACGTCGTCTTAACCGTAAACGTAAAGCTTAGGCCTTACTACTTGCACATAGACCTCATCTCTCGAGATGGGGTCTTTTTTTATGCTCAAACGATAATGCCTTGGTCTGTTTTCTGTCCCAAACCCACCCTGTCGCGAGCAAGAGAGCTGAGACACCGATTGCAAGCCCAAAGCGCCAAGCACCGGTTGGGTCTTCAAAACGTTGTCCAAGCCATTCAGACTGAATGGACAAAGGGACGATGAAAGCACAACACAAGATTCCTATCCCCAACCACCAGGGTGTAGGGATTGGATAGTGTGCGTGACTCCGAATGGATAATATCGTCGCCATCACACCATAGCTACATACAGTAGCAATGGCTGAGCCCATCATCCCTAGGATAGGAACAAGAATTGCATTCATCATGAGCGTCACGCCGGCACCCGTCACCGTTATCCATCCCAGGGTTCGAGAAGAGCCATTCAGATAGATACCCACGGAGCTGTAGATGTACCATCCATACAAAGCATACGCGAGAAGTAACCAGGGAACCACGTCCAGGGCGGGGAGATACGCTGCATCTAGAAGGGAGATATCCGTGCCGGGAAGTTGGATCATCGCGATGCCTGACGCAAAGCTTCCTACCCACAAAATGACCAAACCACTTAACAGCGATAACCCCACAAAGGCTCGGGCAAAGAGTGTTTGTGCTCCCTCTTGGTCACCATTACGCATAAAAAAGGGTTGCCATGCAAGGCGAAACATTTGGACCACGAGCAACATAAACACCGATAATTTATAGACGCCATTATACAATCCCGCCACAGCATCGGGACTCATCCCGGCGCCGTAAAGCCTCTCCACATCGGCAAGAGACATGTTGGTGAGGAAAAATCGGTCCACCATTTCATTGAGTATGTGGGCTAAGCCTGCTGGGATCAAAGGCCACCCAAAGGCAAACGCTTTACGCGCCCAAGCCGCATCCCATTCCCCCTGAGAAAAGGTGGTCCACGTGACGATCCAAGCGCCGATGGCCACCATGGTTGACGCAATCGCATTACTCACAAAGACAGCCTCGACACCCATGCCCTGACCCCAAAGTAGCCATACATTCAGACCTACATTGAGCACCACATGGATCATACGTAAGGATGCGAAGACTAACGGGCGTTGGGCCACGCGCAATTCCGCCATCGGCAGAACCACCATGGTATCCATCCATAAAATGATGGCAATGGAGGCAAAGATGATAGGCGTCACACCCTCAGGAATTCTCAATCCATGCGCAAGGAGATCCTGCATCCCAAATAGAGTAGCTCCCAGCGTTGTCGCCACACCTAGTAGAATCCATTGCCCCGATCGAAACACCTTCACAGCCTCGCTACGGTCCTTGGAATACTTGATATAGGCTGATTCCATGCCTAGCGAAAATGCAACTTGGGAAAAGGCAATCATGGCATACACAAGCCCAATCGTGATATAAGACTCCGGTGCAAAAACGTTGGTATGTACCGGGACTAATAAATAGTTAACAAATCGAGCGAGTACCGCACCCAATCCATAGAGAAGAGAGTCTGAAAGAAGAGACCGTAGCGTGAGGCCAGGCTTCTTCATGGAATTAGGCGCCTGAGAAGCCTGAGAGTCCACGCTCCAGCGCTAAGGCAACGGCAGCTTCGACCCCAAGGACATAACTGAGCGCACCAAAACCGGCAATAGAGCCCTCCATCGCTGCCCCCACAACACTTACATGACGCATCTCCTCACGTTTGGCAAGATTGGAAAGATGGACTTCAATTTTTGGGATTCTCACAAGCTCCAGTGCGTCATGAATCGCCACAGAGGAATGGGTGTATCCTCCAAAATTGGCTACGATTGCATCTATATGTTGAGCTTCGGCAGATTGAATGGCATCGATCAACGCTCCTTCATGGTTGGACTGCAACCATTCAAACGTGTGATCTGGAAAACGGTGTTTGAGGTGCTCCTCGATTTCAGCGAGAGATTGGCCTCCATAATGGGACGCCTCCCGAGATTCAAGAAGATTTAGATTGGGCCCGTTGAGTACAAGAATATGCATAAGCTTACAGTTAGAGCATTGAGCATTGTGCCGCGATCTCCGCCAATTCATCTTGGCTCGCAGCAACGCCTAGCGAAAGGCTCATCGATTGGCCTACTTGGTAGATCGGAATAAGGTGAATATGGGCATGAGGCACCTCCATACCTTCAATAACTAGACCCACTCGAATAGGTTTGAGGGTGTGCTCAAGGTGTTGAGCAACAGTTTTGGCAAAAAGCATGGTATCTGAGAGCAAGTCTGGCGGGAGATCGGTCCATTTGTCAATTTCTTGTTTGGGCACAATCAATGTGTGCCCTTTGGCCACAGGACGAATATCCAAAAACGCGACATGAGCGTCGTTTTCAGCGATTTTATAGCTAGGAATCTCTCCCTGAATAATATGTGTAAAGATGGATGGCATGCGATTTAAAGCAAAAGGGACCGAAGAATATTCTTCATTATAGTCGAAAATGACCCTCAAAATAAAGCTTATTTCATTTTTACGGTCTTATGAATTGATTTTCATGGATAAATCAGTGTATTTTCGATGTTTTCCAAGAATTAGATTGCCGAGAACCGGTAGCTCAGCTGGTAGAGCAACTGGCTTTTAACCAGTTGGTCGTGGGTTCGAGCCCCACCCGGTTCACGTTTAAAGAATCTCTCTTGATTAACCTCTGTCGCTTGAACACGGCAGGGGTTATTTTTTTTAAGCCCCTTTTCCGTCGTACTTTCATCAAGTATCAACTTCATGTTAATGCAGTTATGGCGGACATCTCCTCTGTTGTGAATCCTCTTCGTTGGAATCTAAAACGGTTACTCTGGGTACTGCTTGCGGGAGCACTCCTTTGGTTCCTTTTTTTTGACACCTACAGCGTTTGGTCGCGACTACAATATGCTCAAGAGCGCAAGGTACTTGAAGAGGATATTGAACGTTTATCAGTACAGTTAGAAGCGTTAGAAGAACAAATTGAACGGCTAGAATCAGATCCAGACCTGCTAGAAAGGATTGCTAGAGAAGAATATGGGATGAAAAAGCCTGGCGAGGTGATTTATCGCACAGAGGAGACACCCCCATCATCGCAAAACAGTCCTAATGTAGAGACCCGTAACCCATGAGGCCCATATGATTGCAATTGGCATTGATTTAGGTGGGACCAATATCAAAGGCGCCCTTGTCAAACAAGGCGAAGGAATCCTTGAGCAGCTCAGCATCCCAACTGAAGCAGACCAAGGAAGAGATCACGTACTTGATCGTGTCGCAACCTTGGTCCATGAATTATCCCAAAAAACAGACCTCGACGTGCAAGCTGTAGGCATCGGGGTTCCCGGAATGGTGAACCGAGCGGGGGATGTGGTAAGTTACCCACCCAACTTTCCTGGGTGGAAAGAAGAGCCTGTCCCAGCACTTCTGGAAGAACGCGTACATCTTCCCTGCTTTATGGGTAATGACGCAAACTTAGCCGCGCTAGGGTGTGCAAGATTTGGAGTCGGGTTAGGCTACGATGACTTCATTATGATCACACTCGGCACGGGTGTTGGCGGTGGCATTATCATGGATCGACATCTTTATGTTGGGCCTCATGGATCGGCGGCGGAGTTGGGTCATATCATCATTAATTATCATGGGCCTCTATCCAATAGCAATACCCGGGGCGGAATCGAGGCCTACCTAGGGCAACGTTTTTTGAGTCGATTTGCAGCCGATTTGATTCGCCAACATCCCGAAAATCCTCTTCAAAAATACGCTCCAAATGATTTTGAAGGACTGGATCCGTTGGCACTTTACGAGGAAGCAGTTCGGGGGAATGTCCTGGCGATTGATATTCTGAAACAATCGGGTGAGAAATTAGGCTACGCTATCGTGAACTATATTCATGTGTTGGATATCCGTACGATTATCGTGAGTGGTGGTGTGGCTCGAGCAGGGGATTATTTGTTAGATCCAGCGCGCGACACAGCCCGAAAATACCTCATGCCTCCCTTTAGAGATGGCTTTGAGATCTTGTATGAACCGTTAAGCAACGAGGCCGCCATGCTTGGAGCAGCTAGCTTAGCTATGGAGTCATGCGATTGAGCAGACGCCTTTTGGGGTGTGTTGCCGTATGGGCAGGGTTGTGTATTTGCGTACTTCCTGACCACGTAAGCGCTCAGCAAGGAAAAAATCCGCCACAAAGCATCATGCCAGGAATGTATGGCCAAGCAAATCCACCCAACCCGCAACTAGGGCAGCAACGAAGTACCATTGAGGGGATAAAACCGATCTTGAGCTTCGATGCGCGTGATTCCTTGATTTTGACGCTTAGCGATTCCACACGCATCGGCACATTATTTGGCCAAGCCAATGCAAATCATGAGAAAGGATTGCTCACTGCAGGCCAAGTCTCCCTTTACCTCCACAAAGATGAGTTAGAAGCCACGCCCGGAGCGGATTCCACGGTCGAAGCAATTCCGTTGCTGCGCCGCCCCAATGATCAACAAGAGCTTCAGAGTCGCCGTATTTTGTTTAATGTGGAATCAGGCAAGGGCAAGTTTGAAGCTGCCGAGATCCAAGTTCAGCAAGGAACCTTGCAAGGGGAGGCCATTAAAAACATTAGTGAGAGTGTTATTTTTATTGAGGATGGCCGATACTCAACTTGTCCTCCCAATCACATGACCTACTATATCCGTGCAAACCGACTCAAAGTAGTTGACCAGGAAGAGATCTTCTTTACGAATGCTCGGCTCTTTGTCTTGGATATCCCCTACCCATTGCCCATCCCGTTTGGCTACATTCCTGCGGGTCCAGAATCGCGACGTTCCGGGTTATTGCAGCCCACCTTTGTGGTTCAAAACTCATCGCGACGTGGATTAGGGCTCCAACAAGTAGGGTGGTTTCAGGTGTTTAATGAGTACCTCACGGGTCAATTATCTGGAGACGTCTACACATCAGGCACCTATTTTTTACAAGGTCAAGCTCAAGCCACCGTCACCGACAAGTTTAGCAGTAATCTCACCCTAGGGTACTCGAGGGAACAAGGAATGGAGCCAACTGACCCAGGATTCGCCGAGAATGTCAGTAGGCGGATTTCGCTCACGCATCGACAGACGATTTCTCCCTATTCTAGTGTCAATGCAGCGATTAACTTCGCAAGTTCCAATTATTTTCAGCGTAATTCCTACAATATTGACGAGAGAGCTTCGACCAACTCCAATTCAAGGCTTGCATATCAATTTCGTGACCCGGATAATCGGTTTAATTTCAACACCAACCTCGCGATTTCGCAGCGATTCCAGGATAATGCGACCAGTCTCACAGGGCCTAGTGCATCCTTTTCGCTTCGGTCTTTTGCTCCTTTTGCACCTGAGGGAGGGCAGGATGGACGAGCAACAGGTGGTCAAGAATCTACATGGAGAGATCGGTTCATCGTAACCTACTCCAACACCTTCAACAGCCGATTTAGTTACCAACCACTCGACTCATTATCCTCGCCAGACTCATGGACTCAGGCTGTTTTTGACCCCGCAACCTATCGAGAGAATACAGGCGAGGAAACCACCCCATGGCAAGTAGGGCTGCGACAAAATGTCTCATTATCTCTAGGGCAGCTTTTGCCAAGTCAATTTCTTCAGCTTAATGGGTCCGTCAATCTTACGGAGGTGTGGGTGCCCATGACCGTCCGGAAGTCCTACAACCCCGAAACTGGCTCCCTCGAAACCACCGAGGTTCCTGGATTTGCTGCGGGTCACCAAGGTAGTGCAAGTCTTTCGCTTAACACCACGCTGTACGGATTGGCTGATTGGAAGATTGGCTCTCTAGAAGGGTTTCGCCATACATTCAAGCCCTCGATCGCGATGTCGATTAGTCCCGATTTCCAAGACGAGTCGTGGGGGATGACCCGAACTATCGAGACACCCAATGGGCCTCAAACCTATTCTATCTTTGAAAACAGCATTTACCCAGTCTACGCGAGTGGGAAACAATGGTCCCTCGCCTATAACATTCAAAACACCTTCGAAACAAAACAGGTAAAGCGGGATTCCACGGGTGAGGAGAAAACAAACGTCCTTCGATTGATTGATCAGCTCTCTCTGACAGGATCCTATAATTTGGCCCTTGATTCCTTGCGTTTGTCCCCTCTGTCAGTCCGTTTGACGAGCCGTGCCGTACCCAACATTAGCTTGCAAGCGTCGGCAAGCTATCGGTTTTATAGTGTGAATGAGCTGGGCCAACCCACCAATGAATGGGTCTATCGCTCCACCGGCAAGCTCTTGCAACCCACACGATTTCGACTGAGTGCCAGTACGCGTATTCGAGGAGGTTCAAGAGGCGCTACGGTCGAATCCGCCCCCTACTTACCCTACAATCCCTCAGACTTGAGCTATTTCAACCCCTATGAGCCCATTTTGGAGCCTATTACTCCGTATCCCCTCAATGCGCCCTGGTCGGTCAATTTGAGCTTCAGTTACTCGTGGATTTGGCAAAATAATGCACCTGCTCGCAAAACAGCCATTTTGAATGCTCGAAGCATTCAATTCCAATTGTCTGATCGTTGGAATGTGTCAACACAACTTGGGTATGACTTTATCCGCAAAGAACTCACTCCCTCTCAATTTTCACTCAATAGGCGGATGGAATGCTGGAATCTTTCGATGCAATTCAACCCGTTTGGTGACTTCACCTATTACTTTTTCCGACTTAATGTGGATGCTGGACAGCTGCAGAATCTCTTCCAAAAGCTCCCCGTTCTCAACAATCTAGAGCGGAGTTCATCTCCTTATGGAAGGCGCTTCTGAACATGAACGACCGTCTTGGTGATGATATCAAACTCGATATTCACCTTGTCTCCCTCTTTGAGTGTTGCAAAGCAGGTGTGATCCCATGTGTAAGGGATTATGGTGATCATAAATCGGGGCCCCTCCACTCGAGCAAGTGTTAAGCTTACACCGTCAACGGTAATGCTGCCTCTCGGGACGACATAATCGGCCATCTCCTCTGACACCTCGAACCATACATGGCGGTTGTCCTGCTCAATCTCGATGGCAGAAACTGTGCCTACACCATCTACATGACCCTGGACAAAATGGCCACTAAGACCTTGGTCGAGCTTTAATGAACGCTCCAAATTGAGTTTTTGTCCCTTTTTCCACTCTCCAAGAGTCGTTTTGGAGAGTGTCTCTCCCACCACATTGACGTCAAAGGCCATGTCGTTGTGAGAGACAACTGTTAAGCATACCCCTTGCACAGCAATGGATTCGTCAATCTCCAAGTCGGGTGCCCAATCGGTGGCAATGCGAAACGTGGTAACGCCATTCGACTCACGAATATCCTCAAGGGTACCCAATGCTTTAATAATGCCTGTAAACATATTAGAATCTGTAGGTTGTAAGGATATCCTGCCCAAACGATTCGGTGGTGACAAAACGGATAGGGAGTCGACCTCTGCCTCCATCTTCCTCCACCAGATGCATTCCCCAAACGGCCAGATCGACTGCTTTCATTCCTTTACCAAACAAGATGGGTGCGGTAAACACATCGATTTGGTCCACAAGGTTTTCACGAAGGAAGCTAGCCGCCAAGGTTGGGCCCGCTTCCACCATCACCGAGGTGATATCATGCTCCGCAAGGGCGCGTAATACATGGCGCAAGGAACAGTGTCCTTGGTCATCTTGCTCTACCGTGAGCCGGGTTCCATTAAAAGGGTGGCTAGTCAAGAGCTCCAACATGGGATCGACAGCGGCTGCACTAGATTGGGCGGATTGGGCGGATTTGGCAGTTACCCAGATGGTTTTCTCGCTAAACTCATCTTGAAAAACCTGAGATGTGGGAGGAAGTGTCCCCTTGGAGTCGAGAATAACACGACGGGGTTGACGCCCCTCTACATGACGGACTGTCAAACGAGGATTATCCGCTAGGACGGTAGCGGATCCCACAAGCACTGCGTCCACTTCACTGCGCCATTGGTGAACCAATCGACGCGATTCCTTCCCAGAAATCCATTGGGAGTTTCCTTCATGATCTGCACTGAATCCGTCCAAGGTTTGAGCCCACTTAAGTTGAACATAGGGCAGCCCTGTCTCAATCCAGTGTAGAAAGGCGCGATTTTGTTCTTCTGCTTCTACTCTACAAACTCCAAGCTCAACCTCGATCCCTTGTGACTGCAGCCGTGCAGCTCCACCTCCTGACACATGAGGATTGGGATCTTGAAGGGCAATCACCACGCGGGCAACGCCTGATTGGGCCAGTGCCGTTGCACATGGAGGTGTTTTTCCATGATGGGTGCAAGGTTCAAGTGTGACGTAGGCTGTGGCTCCTTGCAACGACGCCTGATCCTGTACAGAGGCAAGGGCGTTGGCTTCGGCATGGGGATCCCCAAATCTTAGGTGGGCTCCCTCCCCAATCACCTCCCCATCCCGGTCTAGAATTACGCAACCCACCAATGGATTTGGTGAAACAAACCCACGACCTTGCTCAGCGAGTCTTAGAGCACGCGTCATCCATTGAGTATCGACAGAGCGATCACTGGATGACGAGGTGGTCATTACTGTAGGACTGCGTCTCGGAAATCTTTCACGGACGCTTCGTTTTGGAGTTCGTCAGATAGAATTTGGCTAAAGATATTGCCTCGAGTTTGGCGCAACACCTCTTTGTAGCCTTCAATTTCGTCAAGCGGTAAACTCTCAGAGGTCGCTACATCCTTGCTCACAACACGCGCAATGTAGGCCGCAGATTCCCCTTCCAACACTGGCGTGGTTGCCCCTTCTTCGGTTGCAGAGATGGCCCCAATAAGTGCAGGCTCACGCCCTAAAGCACCAATGACCACAGAAGAGAAACGGATATTATCACTCTCGATAAACTCAATCACGTCATCGTTGGACAGACCTTCAAATCCATTTGCTCGGTATGCCTCATCAAGTCGTTGCGCCGCTAATGCTTTTTTCTTCTCCAGTCGGACACGAGAAACAACTTGTGGTCGAACCTCTTCAAGAGGTAAGAACCCTTCATCAATTTTACGATCGAGCTGCATCACAATGAACTGGTCTCCCAACTCAACAACGTCACTCAATTCTCCTTCTTTCATCCCTTGAAGCATCGTAGGGATTTGAATCGATTGCCCAATGCCTGGCACTACGGCTGCATTCGGAGTCGCCACCGAGAATCCAACTTGAAGGCCACGAGACGCAGCTTCTTCATCAAAGTCTGTATCCAGGGCAAAGAATTGGAAATCTTCTGCTTGCTCAAGCACTTCGATCACTGTTGTGAGCTGATCTGGCTCCACCGTGTAGGTCAGCACGCCAAATTTTACCTCATCGCCACGACGATCAATCACCTTAAAAACGTAGGGGTTACCACGAATCGAAACCACTTCAGATACTTCACCCATGGCTAGGTCTTTCACGAGTTCAAAGTCCTCGCGCAGATCATCTTCGTCTACCCATACGCCTCGGTAGGGGATTTCGGTTTGAAAGTTGTTGAGGAACGTCGAATCATCCTCTGTGGTGGCAAACTCCTCGGCAAGCAATGCAACTTCATCAAAAAGCCTTGTTGTGTCTTCAGCTGTTGAAGAAATAGGGAAGGAAACATAACGAAACTCGAACGATTCATCCCGCTCAAACAGCTCGCGATTGGCATCATACCACTGCTTGACTTCACGATCCGTTGGCTCAGCATCAGAAATCGCCGCATAGGGCATGCGCAATAGCTCCACATCAGCCGTAGAACGATCCAAAGTGAGTTGGCGTCTAGCTTCCGCTGTCGTGGTTCGGTTGGATGACGCCAAAAAGTTGGTCACTTTTTGTTGACGTCGCTTCTCTTTGAGCTGTTGCTCAATCGAAATCCATACCTGGCTATTCTCTGGGGCATCAATCGCTGCCTGCAAAGCCGCGCGGTCAATTTGACCATTATCATCGGCAAACTGTTGGCGGATAAAGGCATCCGGATTCGGTCCTACAATCATGTTGACCAACTCCTGTTCCGTCACGGTAATGCCAACTTCCTCCATCTTGTTTTGGAAGACCAACCCTGTCACAATTTCGCTCCACGCTTGCTGCTCGTAGGCTGCACGAATCTCAGGCGTCACTTCGCTTGTGTAGCGCTGATTATGTTGTGTCACCAAAAAACTAACACGGGCATTGTACTGCTCAAAGGTAATAGACTCTCCGTCTACTTCTCCCAATTGTTGTGGCCCAGCACTTAATGCATCAAACACCTGCGTATCGGCCAGCACCCATAACAATCCAAATGAGATAATGAGAAGCCACAAAATGGCTCCCGTACTATTTCTTAATCTTTCCATTACGCCCATGGCGCGTTTCCTCTACACTGTTTGTTTAGTTGAATACGACGATTCAAACATTGATGACTGAAGCGAACATTGAATATACCAAGTCCGCTAGAACAATCGAAACAGTCTTAAGTGGCGTAAATAGCGCTTCGGATCGTCATTGATCCCACGTGTGAGGGTTTTGAGCTCGGCAGAAAGGCTATCCATTTCTTGATAAAGCGAGGGATCATTGAGTAGCAATCCTAAAGAACCCTCTCCTTCATCCATTTTTGTCAGAATCGAATTGAGCGTCACAATAGCTTCATTAAGTTCTTGGGACGTGGTTTCGAGCTCTTGTAACGTCGCCTCCAGTTGAATCATTGTAGTTTCCACTTGGGCCCGATTATCCGTTGCCAACGTGTCTAGCTGAGCCATTAACGATCGAGCTGACTCGATGGTTGCATCCACATCTGACTTCTTTCCTTCAAGAATCGAGGCAAGTTCTTCCGTAGATCTCTCCACATTCTGCATGCTCGCCTGAAACGAGGCTTGGGTGGTGTCATTAAACAAGCCCGCAAACCCTTCTGACGCTCCTTGAATCCCCTCAAATGCACCTGAAGCTCCTTGGGTTAACGATTGAGTGTCTTCCGCGGAAATCGATTCAAGCACCGAAATCGCATAAATCCCCTCAATACGCCCACCTGAAGGGACCATTTCAGTGGATGTACCCGCTCGAATGTGAATCCCCTTGCTATCCACCAAACTTGTCGCTGTAATCACACCGATTGACCCCCTTGGAATTTGTCGACCATTATCGAGGGAAAGGGTCACATGAATAGAATCGGTCTCGGTGAGCGCGACACTTTTGACAGACCCAATCTTCACCCCGCGTAAATAGACCAAACTCCCTGCATTGATTCCGTCCACGCGGTCATACACCACCTTAACCTCAGTATCTAAACTAAGGATGGGGTTGTCTTGCATCAATCGGAACCCAATCCATGTCACAAATGCGGCAAGGACAACAATCAACCCAATTTTAAATTCATTTGAAAGCTTCATAATCAATCTCTAGTCTGATCAACAGGCATCGGTCTAGGTTAATGCATACTCACTTGCACGGACAAAACTACGCAATGGGCCATCTTGGCTCTGTTTCAATTGCTCTACCGTACCCAACCAATGTAAGGCTTGATCGTGAAGAAACGCGACCCGATCGGAAATTTTTAACACACTATGCATGTCGTGACTTATAACAATGCTTGTAATATGCAGGGTTTCCGATAGCGAAAGTATAAGGTCATTAATTTCGTCAGATGTCTGTGGATCGAGTCCTGAGGTGGGTTCATCATACATCAACACTTCAGGATTCAAAATAATCGCTCGCGCCAAGCCGACTCGTTTGCGCATTCCCCCCGATAGTTCAGCCGTGGACCTGTCCGCAGCATGGGCCAAAGAGACCCTTTCGAGAGCTTGCATCACTCGGTCCCGAATCTCTGTTTCTGTGTCGGACGTGAAGACTCGGAGCGGAAAGGCAATGTTTTCAAACGTTGAGATGGAATCAAACAACGCACCTCCTTGAAACAAAATCCCAAAGCGCTGACGAATTTGTCTGAGACCCACATAATCCAAATCAAAAATGTTGACGCCATCCATGAGCACGTCACCCGTTGTAGGTTTATGTAGTGCATTAAAGTGTTTGACTAACACGGATTTCCCACAACCCGACCTGCCAATGACCGCTAATGTCTCGCCTTTGTAGACATCCAAATTCACATCTTTCCATACAAGATTAGGCCCAAAAGACTTGCTTAGATCTCTCACTGTGATCAGAGGCTCCTGCGATGTCGTGTCAGGTGTGCGTGATGAGTCCATTGGGGTTGAAGGTGTAGTCATAGATTTACAGCAATAACGACGCGAGCACAAAGTCCGCAACCAAGATGTACATACAACTCAGGACGGTTGCCTGTGTTGTACTCTGGCCCACACCCTCCGCTCCACCCGTGGCATAATAGCCCTTGTAGCAGGAAATAGAGGTGATAATGAAGCCAAAAACAATCGATTTAATCATCCCAAACAACACATCCCATGGAAAAAAGAATAATCTTGCTCCTTTCATAAACTCGAAGGCTGGCAAGGTGTCGGTGAGTACACCCGTGAGAAGACCACCCGTGAGTCCTGTAGCCGCAGCGACCACATACAAAACAGGAAACATCAGCATACCTGCGAGAATACGGGGAACCACCAAAAAGCTGACCGAGTTGAGTCCCATCGATTCAAGCGCGTCAATTTGCTCGCTAACCCTCATCGTACCCAGTTCTGTCGCAATGCGTGCACCCACTTTCCCGGCTAGGACAAGGCTAGAAATGACGGCAGAAAGCTCAATCAACAACGATTGCGTTACAATGGATCCAATAATAGAAGAGGCAATAAATGCATTCCCCAGCTGATAGGCCGTTTGGATGGTCATCACGGCACCCGTAAATACACCCGTGAGCAAAATGATCGGAATCGATTCGTACCCAATCTTCACGAACTCTTGGAAAAGATTCATTCGATAGGTCGTCGATTCTAGGCTAGAACGCAATGATTGATAAAGCAGCGTGCCGTACAAACCAAATTCGTGGAAGAGGGTGAATCGCATGTTGGGAGGTTGGGAATACATTATATTATAACGAGAATTCACTAGAAAAATGGGAGATGATTCGAGCGGTTGTCATGCAGATGCTCATTGCGGGACTCGTCGGGTTGCTTGGCATCAAAGCAGCTTCTGGACAATCTATGAGTGCCTATCGCTCGTTGGAATTGCGCCTAGATACCCGCATGCAGGCCCTAGGAGGTAGCCATGCAGTCCAACTGGATCCAACCATCTCAAGTGCGTGGGTCAATCCAGCGCTCCTTGCGGCTGTAGAGAGATCCTTTGAAACCCTTCCCTTTAGTTCATCGATTTCACTTTATCCGGCGGCCATTAGGCAATTCCAGTCCTCGATTGCAGGTGAGAGCACTCTGGCAGGGCAAGCGGTCAGGTGGAGTGCGACGGTAGGATGTCTTTGCTACGGAGAGATGGACAAGCGAGATGCTGCGGGGCAAACGATCGGCTCGTTTCGGAATTATGATATGGATGGAAGCCTCACCATCGCCACGAGATTGAGTGATCAATGGAGAGTGGGTGGCTCGGCGACCATGATGGTCTCCTCGATTGGCACGGCAACCTCTTCGCTGGTTGCTTTTCGGGCTGGTGTGATTTGGTCATCCCCCACAAGACCCTTACAGCTTGGGGCAACTGTGCGAAATGTGGGCGTGGCCGTAACTACTTATGATGAGCAACGAGAACCACTTCCCTTCCGGGCCTCTGTGGGTGCATCCTACAAACCCTCTGACTTCCCTGCGCGCTTGACCCTCACAACGGAGCTACAGCCACGTGATGGAATTGTGCATGATGATGCCTCTGTCATTACGGTGTTGGGTGGCGCAGAATTTTTGATCTCGGAACGGATGACCTTCCGTTTGGGGTATAATCATGGGGATCAGCGATCCCTGCAAACCGCGCGTCGCCTCGATGCTTCTGGCCTTCGATTTGGCCTAGGGTTTGGCTTCCAAGACTCAGAGGTTGATATTACCATGGCATCTTGGGGTCGTCTTGGTAGCGTGATTCACTTGCACTATGCGTTGCCTCTAAAATCTCTATTGCCACTTTAATCTATTTACCCAGTTTATGATTCGTTATCTCACCGCAGGGGAATCTCACGGAAAACAGCTCACAGGCATTGTTGAAGGGGTCCCGGCAGGGATATCTCTACCCAAAGAAGTCATTGATTTGCATATGGCGCGTCGACAAAAAGGGTATGGAAGAGGGGGACGAATGGCGTTTGAGCATGATCATATTGACATCACCTCGGGTGTGCGCTTTGGTGCGACAATTGGAGGCCCCATTACGCTACACCTAGCGAATCGTGCCTATGAAAAAGACGACTCCAATTGGCCCCATGTCATGTCCGTGGACCCCGTGGAGAATCAACAGGCCATTGAAGATGTCACCTTGCCACGGCCAGGACATGCAGATTTAACGGGGGCTCAAAAGTACGGTTTTGAGGATATTCGTCCTGTGATTGAGCGCTCGAGTGCGCGCGAGACTGCAATGAGAGTTGCTTGCTGTAGTGTGACAAGACAGTTTCTGTCAGAGCTTGGGATCCAAATAGGTGGACATATGGTGCGCATTGGTGAGGCAGGTTATGATTCCTGGGAGGCCTCTCGGGAGGCTGCAGATACTTTGTTGGCGCAAGGAGCGGATGAACTGCGTGAGGCTGCAGATGAGTCAGAGGTTCGCTGCCTGGATGCGTCGATCTCCAAGGCTATGGTGGATCATATTAAAGTGATTCGAAAAGACGGATCTTCGCTGGGGGGTGTCTATGAAATCGTAGTCACCGGCTTGCCTGCAGGGCTAGGAAGCTATGTCCATTGGGATCGCAAACTAGATGGGCAACTTGCTCAAGCTATAATGGGGACACAAGCGATGAAAGGGGTTGAGATAGGCCTTGGGTTTGAAAGTGGGGCGCGACGAGGGCATGATGTTCACGACGCAATTGGCCATGATGGCGGACAATTTAGACGCCAAACCAATCGTTCTGGGGGTATAGAAGGAGGAATGACTACGGGAGAGCCCTTGATCCTTCGTGGCGTCATGAAGCCTATTCCAACTCTGTTAAAACCACTTCCAACAGCTGATTTGAAGACCAAAAAAGAGCAAGAAACACGCTATGAGCGCTCGGATGTGTGCGCAGCGCCCCGAGCCATTGTTGTGGCGGAGTCTGTGATTGCACCCGTTTTGGCCAACGCTGTGTTGGAAAAATTTGGTGGGGATTCTATGGGTGAAATCAAAAAACGTTGGACGCTGTCAAGATGAGAAGAGTGAACGTTATATCATTTGTTTGGTTGGTTTATGGAGGGGCTCTCTTCCTTTTTCCTAGTCTGTCAACAGCTCAGACCCATGTCGTTCAAAAAGGGGAAACTCTTTATTCTCTTGCCCGAAAATATGCGGTTGAGATAGATTCCGTGCGGTCGTGGAATCAACTTGAGGGGTCTGCACTTAGTATCGGGCAAACACTCTTGTTTGAAGCGCCCAGTAGTGGGGCGGCTGAGCGTGATGTGACGAATCGAGGAACGCCTTCGGTTGAAGCCACTGAGCGCGAAGTATCCAGTCAAGAGGACGAAACCCAAGGAACAGATTATTCTGCTAATTCGCAGCTATCCGCTTCTTCCACGGCAGGCCCGAAGCTCCCCGATGGATTCTTCTACAACCCCGATCCTGTACCCATGACGCTAAGTCATATTGTTCGGCAAGGAGATACGCTGTATGACTTGGCCGAAGCGTATGGGGTGACCATGTCGTCAATTCGAGCGCTAAATCGCCTATCGAGCAATACCCTTACGATTGGTCAGCAGTTGATCATCAAGCAGCTCCAACCTACACCGGCAGTGCAAAAAGGGGATGGGTCAACCTCCGCTCAAGGTCGCTTTTTGAGCACACAATACCCCTCGAATACGCCCCTTGAGACGTTCCTTACCCGCTATCAAATGACGCAACTCGAATTTGAGCGCCTAAACCGTGGGCTAGACCTTACCAATATCCCTTCAGGCACAGAGGTCGTCGTACTTGCACCTCCAAGTCGTGTGTTTCAGAATCCCTATGTGCCTGCAGGCCGTCTTAGCAGCGCGACGGATCCAAACGGAGTGGTGACAACAAGTGGCTCTCAAGTCTCGGTCTTTGCCTACGACGAGGAGCCATTACAGCGTATAACTGCATCCGGGGAGATTTATAATCCCGAAACCTTTACCGCAGCCCATGCTGTTTTGCCGTTTGGCACGATTGTGTTTATTCAAGACCCTGACACCCAAATTGGTACCTTCGTGCGCATAAATGACCGGATTTTGGAACCTGGGTTGAAAATATCGCGTGCAACCTGTGATTTGGTAGGGTGTTCAAGTGCAACAGAATCAACACTCTTTGACCTACAAATCATCTCCCAAAACTAACGTTGGGTTTCTTTGGCTTTGGAGCGGTATTTGAGTAGGTTGAGGTATCGGGAAAATTCACAAAGAACTACGACAGGTTGTCGCACGGGATGGAAAAATGGATGAAATGGGAAGGGGCCTCTTCCCACAAGAAGAGCTAACCCCAGAGGAGCTTCAAAAGCAAAAGGAATTCAAAGAGGAGATTCTACCTCACTTGGATTTGCTTTATAATTTTGCTCTACGATTGACAACGGATCCAGCAGATGCAGAGGATCTCGTACAGGATACGATTGTGAAAGCCTTTCGCTTTTTCAGCAGTTTCGAAAAAGGGACGAACGCCAAGGCTTGGCTTTACCGCATCCTAAAAAACTCCTACATCAACAATTATCGTCGGAAGAGTAAACGACCTACGGAAGTAGATTTTGACGAAGTGGCTCCATTTTACGAAACCATTCGAGACGAGCGAACCGAAAGCTCCGACATGCAGGAGAAAATGTTTGACGAGCTCATGGACGATGATGTCTCGGCGGCTCTTCAATCCCTACCCGAAGACTTCCGGACTGTTGTGATGCTTTGTGATGTCGATGGCTTCACCTATGAAGAGATCTCAAACATGTTAGATGTGCCGATAGGTACGATTCGATCAAGATTACACCGTGGTCGGAATCTACTTCGCACCGCACTCATTGAGTATGCAAAGCGTCGAGGGTTTTACCCCGATTAATCGCGGCCTGTCGCCTCAGAATTTGTTGCAACAGGCTATGGAGGCCCGTTAATCGCAAGGCAGAAACACGCGAAACGTCGTCCCTTTCCCTTTTTCAGACACCAAGACATGGATCGTGCCTTGGTGATACTCTTCGATAATGCGCTTGGTTAGGGTTAATCCAAGCCCCCAGCCCCGCTTTTTGGTGCTAAAGCCTGGCCGAAAAACCTCTTTCCACTCTTTTTTATCGATGCCGTTTCCGTAGTCTTTAAAATCAATTTGAACACCCGATTTGACCGGTTTCAACAGAATATCCATCTGAAACGCTCCGCCATTTTGGGACGCATCCAAGGCGTTTTTCATTAAGTTTTCGAACGCCCATTGCAACAGCTCGCGATTAATCGGCGCTTCAAATAGTGCCTCATGCGTCCCTGAGTCCACGTTCAAATGAATCGAGGCCTCCTTCTTCGGAAGTCGACGATTCATGTAATCTAGCGCATGCTCTAATTCACGTTTCAGCGAGGTTGGTACACGCTCGGGTGTAGATCCAATCTTATTAAAACGCTCCGCAATGTGCTTCAGTCGGTCTACATCTTGAGACATTTCGTCCACATACGGACTGGAGCGTTCTTCTTTCATCAAGGCTAACCACCCGTACAAACCACTAATCGGTGTGCCAAGTTGGTGCGCCGCTTCTTTGGCCATGCCTACCCACAAATTGGATTGCTCAGATTGCATAATCGATTGATAACTTGCCCATCCAATGCCCAGAAGAATCAAGACAAAACCTAATTGAAAAAGGGGGACAAACCGCACCAACTGGATATAATCGCTCTCCCCATAGAGAACATATTGAGTGGTCATAGTCGAATCCTCTAGCCCAGCTGGGATTTGAATCGGAATGGATGGATTCAAGCGGCGAAGTTTTTCGACGATCTCAGGCGTTTGATCTTCGGGGTCCACAAAGCGAGACGCCACGATTTGATCCGACTCATCCACTACAATCATCGGAATGCGAGTTCGCTCTTTAATAATGAGCTCCGAAGAGACAAAATCGAGCACAGCTTGGGGATCGCTGTATAGATTGGTGTTATTAAACTCAATCGCTTTGGCCCATAGCTCAACATCCTCTTTCTCTTGCTGAAGGATTCGATCTATAAGAAACTTATTCACCGTCCATGAAGCGCCTGCTAGGACAAGCACCAACACGGTGATGAGCCATTTGAGGCGATTGCGTGTCATGATGAAAGCATGCCGCGCTAGGCAGAGGCTTTGCGCGGAGTCGTTTGGGGTTGTTTCCCTTCAGTGACTGTCTGTTCCGTGATGGTGCACGTGGCAATATCAGTTTTGGAGGGGATTTCGTACATCAAATCCATCATAACACCCTCAAGCACAGATCGCAACCCTCTCGCACCTGTTTTTCTTGCCTTTGTTTTTTGAACGATGGCGCGCAAGGCATCTTTTTCGAAGAATAATTCAACCCCTTCCATTCGAAATAGCTTCTGATACTGCTTCACGAGTGCATTTTTGGGCTCCGTCAACACGGTTAATAAGGCCTCATCGGTAAGTTCTTCTAGGCCACAAATCACAGGTAATCGACCAACCAGCTCAGGAATCAAGCCGTATTGCTGTAGGTCTTCGGGCTGAATATAATGGAAAATCTCTGGATTCCCCTTGTCCATCACGGATCCTTCTTCGGACTGGAAGCCTATAGAGCTAGTGGAGAGCCTGCGAGCGATAATCTCTTCAATTCCACTGAATGCTCCGCCACATATGAACAAAATATTTGTAGTGTCTAGTTGGATAAAACTCTGCTCTGGGTGTTTGCGACCCCCTTTTGGAGGAATATTTGCGGTGGTTCCTTCTAAGATTTTTAACAGCGCCTGCTGTACCCCTTCGCCCGACACATCCCGAGTGATAGATGGGTTGTCGCTTTTTCGAGCCACTTTGTCCACCTCATCGATATAAACA
>DDIC01000022.1:11797-12037 GCA_002338335.1 Bacteroidetes bacterium UBA1860 | reverse complement strand
ATAATCATATTCAATCGCATAGCCAGGTCTCATCATGCGTGCCTTTTCAAAGCCTTCGATTTTGTTCAGCGCTTCAATTTGAACCTCTTCTGGTAGTGACGTTGAAAAACCATTTAAATACATCTCATAGGTATTCCACCCCTCTGGCTCTAGGAAGAGCTGGTGTCGATCCCTGTCTGCAAATCGATGAATTTTGTCCTCAATACTTGGGCAATACCGCGGTCCAACCGATTTTATGCG
>DDIC01000022.1:11201-11510 GCA_002338335.1 Bacteroidetes bacterium UBA1860 | reverse complement strand
CCGCGGTCCAACCGATTTTATGCGTCCATTAAACATCGGGCTACGATCAAAGCCCCCTCTCAAAGCTTCGTGAACGGTGGGGTCCGTGTATCCAATCCAGCACGTCAGCTGCTCTTGTTGCGTAGGAAGCTTGTCTGTCATAAAAGAAAATGGCACTGGGTCATCATCCCCATATTGAATTTCTAGAGCATCAAGATTCACACTACGGCCATCAATACGTGGTGGTGTTCCCGTTTTGAGGCGACTCAATTCGAAACCCATAGATTCCAGGCTAGCCGAGATTCCCTTGGAGGCTCGTTCGCCTGAACG
>DDIC01000022.1:10495-10868 GCA_002338335.1 Bacteroidetes bacterium UBA1860 | reverse complement strand
CGCCATATTGTTTTTCCCCGATATGAATTAACCCATTTAAAAATGTGCCACTTGTCACTACGACAGCCTTTGCATGGACTTCATAGTCCGTTAAGGTTCGAACCCCTTTGATAGCGCTGCCGTCGTCAGAATAAATGAGCTCCGTGACATCATCTTGTCGAAAATCTAAATTCTCTATCGACTCCAGTTCTTCTCTCATAATCTGGGAATAGAGTTGACGATCACTTTGACAGCGTGGGGACCACATTGCAGGTCCTTTGCTTCGATTTAAGAGTCGAAATTGGACACCACTCTTATCACTGACAATACCGCTCAGACCACCAAGCGCATCGATTTCACGCACCAATTGACCCTTTGCAACACCACCCATAGC
>DDIC01000022.1:9951-10192 GCA_002338335.1 Bacteroidetes bacterium UBA1860 | reverse complement strand
CCACCCATAGCAGGATTACAAGACATCCTAGCAATGGCTTCGAGACTCATCGTGATGAGCAGTGTCCTTGATCCTGTTTTTGCGGCTGCAGCTGCGGCTTCTGAACCAGCATGCCCAGCCCCTATGACCACAACATCGTAAGCGTTCATAAGTGACTGTTTTTTAATGTCTTACGATACCCCTTCGTGAGATTTAGAAGAGGGTTGCCAACGTGAGCGATCCGGACGAGACTCGAACTCGC
>DDIC01000022.1:6474-9622 GCA_002338335.1 Bacteroidetes bacterium UBA1860 | reverse complement strand
CCTCCTGCGTGACAGGCAGGCGTTCTAACCAACTGAACTACCGGACCATAGAGAATCCGAAATATAGGAACCTTCCAACCAAGTTCCAATACTCCAGCTTCTCCGCTATTGCACTTCGTACGTCTTAAAACTGAACAGACACCTTCGCCTCAAACGATCTTCCAGGCGCCGTTAATCGGTCTTGGGTTTGACTCATCACTAGTCAAAAAAAGAGGAGGGCCGTAATCTTTACAACTACGGCCCTCTATCGGGATGGAGATCGGTATAAAATATTTCCGTGCACAGGGCGCGGCTGAAGCAACTACTCTTTCTCTAATTCAGCCTCGAGTAGTGCAATAAGGTCTTTGTCCATTGGCTTCGTGCGACTTCTATAACGCTTTATCAACTCACCGTCCTTGGACACGAGGAACTTTTCAAAATTCCATTTCACTTTACCCATGGACTGTTTGTCGTGTTCACCAGTTAAAAAACTAAAGAGTGGGTGTTGTTCGTTCCCGCGAACATCTACTTTTGAAAACATTGGAAATGTCACGCTATACTGGGTATCACAGAACTCGGCAATATCTTCGTCAGAGCTTAATTCTTGTTTGAAGGAACCTGAAGGAAATCCTAAAACCTCAAATCCTTCTTCTTGATAGGTGTCGTACAGCTCTTGAAGTCCCTCGTATTGTGGGGTATATCCACACTTTGATGCGGTGTTTACAATGAGAAGTACTTTTCCTTTGTACTCTGCGAGAGAGACCTCTTTACCCGTGATCGTCTGTACTTCAAACTCGTGGACTGACGTAACGTTTTTCACCGCAGGGTCGTCGCTGACATTTGAGCCGAATAGGCCAAAAAGGAGTGGAATCATTAATGCAACGATTTTCATGGTACAATTTCAATAGGCTAGTCTGCAATACGATAGTCTTGTATTTTGCAAAACCATCAACAATCCCTCTTCGTTCCAAACCATGCTATATCCAAGAAATGCGTTATCCGCTAAGCTCCTTTTAATGTGCATCCTCTTCATTGCACCACAAGGTGTGTCGGCTCAAATGTTTACAGAGTCATTAGACTCAAGCCCAAGAACCTTCTTGAACAATGTTACGGTGTCAACAGGCCTTACCTTTGTACATTTTGAGTCGTCGAGTAATCTTACCCAAGGAGAGACTGACTTTGGGTTTGAACACCCAATGTACACGCTAGAGGCACAACTACCTTCCATAAAATTGGGGTTTCGGCTTGCGAATGGCCTCGTTGGCTTAGACAATCCTGCAGCAAGGTCTATTTATGCAGAGCTAGGGCGTCGCTTACGCATTGCCGGAGAGGGTCCATCCTTTCAACTCGTGGCTCCCGTTGCGATTCGCACGGAGTTTATGAAAGTCTCTCTCGACAAAAGCCCCTCGATCTTTTCACAAAGCTCTTTCCAAGCACGAGGAGGGCTCGATGTCGTGGCTCGATCTGGTGGAAATGGACTATCCTTTTTAATGGGCGGCGGTGGCGCATTTGGCTTTAGCAACTCACAAGGCTCCATCTTTGGAGGCACATTTCAGGGCCTGTACGCTCATGGGGAGCTTCGGGCTCGACCTAAGGCCCTTAATGCAGGTTTGTTTATTCGGTTAACTGCAGAAACATCGAGCTATGAAATTGATGGCGAGTTGTATGATTACGATCTTTCGGGATGGGGTGCGATGGTTGGCGTCTCATTTTAATGTTGCGAGTAACCTTAGTCTTTCACCCTCCCTCTTATGAAGCCTGAAAAAGTTGTATTAGAGCTTGAAGCACTCGCAGAAGCGATCGGGTATTCTATTCGCAAAGAAAAAGGGAGTTTTGTGAGTGATCACTGTGTGATTTCGGGTGAAAAATGCATTGTGTTAAACACAAGACGCACTGTAGAGTCTCAAATCGGTGCCCTAGCACGAGTCCTCCAACGCGATCCTGCCACGGAGCAAACCTTCATCAAACCTTCTGTTCGGAAGCTCCTAGATGAGTTTTGGGCAAAGGAGGCGCAAAGGCAGTCTATTAATTCATCCCCTGATGAGCAGGAACCTAATTCATCCCCCCCTGATGAGCAGGATGTCTCCCAAGCCTCCGATCCATCATGAGAGTCACATTCCTCGGAACAGGAACCTCAATGGGCGTGCCTGTTGCTGGCGGCTTTGGGGCTGAGTCTATCTCCTCTGACCCTCGTGATCAACGAACACGATGCTCCCTTTGGGTTCAAACCGAGGAGGCTTCTATCCTCATTGATGCAGGCCCAGAATTTAGACTTCAAACTCTTGCCAGCGGATTATCCTCAATCGACGCACTTCTTGTGACTCATGAGCACATGGATCATGTCACAGGCATCGATGATTTACGCTCGTTTAATTATGATGCCGGCAAACCCATCCCCTGCTACTCTTCTGAGCGTATTTTGAGCTCAATTCAGCACAGATTTGACTATTTGTTTGGCTCTGATCGATACCCTGGTTCTACACATTTAGATTGCGTGCCTGTGGAGGGGCCTTTTAACGTGGGGGATGCAACGATTACCCCCATCCCAATTCTCCATGGCTCACTTCCAATTTTAGGGTATCGCATCAATGAGCTTGTATACCTGACCGACATATCAGGCCTGCCCGACACGTCTCGACCTCTTTTAGAAGGCGCCGACATACTAATCCTCGGAGCTCTTCGATGGGGGCATGGGCATCCAAGCCATTTCACGATTGAGCAAGCCGTAGAGCTGGTGGAGACTCTAGATGTCTCCCAAACCTACTTTATTCACATGAATGGTAGTGTGGATACACAGCAAGCGCATGATAGCTTACCGCCCAACATTCGTTTGGCCCACGATCAACAAGTGCTCTGGATTTGAAGCTCCGTTAGGCTGGCATAGCTTCTGTGGCGCGGTTTCACTGGCGCAGCTTCAGTTGATCCACGATTTTTTTTACCTCTTGCGCCTGATCGATAGGGCATACCAACAATCGATCCCCTGATTGGACAACTGCCAGCCCCTCAACACCCACAATCCCAACCACCGTACCTTCATCGACATCAACATAATTGTTCGTAGCGCCCACAGAAACAAGCGCTTCGGCGTTGGATGCATTGCCATCAGAATCTTTGGTGGCTAAATCATAGGCAGCCGTCCAACTACCCACATCATTCCACCCAAATTCAT
>DDIC01000022.1:772-6190 GCA_002338335.1 Bacteroidetes bacterium UBA1860 | reverse complement strand
CATTCCACCCAAATTCACCTGGAACCACTCGGACGTTTGTAGCCTTTTCCATGAGCCCATAGTCAATAGAAATCGACTCTGCTTCCTCAAAAAAGAGACGAATCGCTTCTTCAGATACCCCTTTTGCCGCAAGCGATTCACACTGCTCGTACAGGCCTGGCATCGCCGCTTTGAGCGCCCCAAAAAAGGATGAGAGTCGCCAAACAAACAATCCACTATTCCAGACATAATTTCCCTGCTCCAGGTATAGCTCAGCCATTTGGCGGTCTGGTTTCTCGCGAAACGCCGTGACATCGTAATCCTGAATCCCCTCTTTTAATGATGCCGCTGTGGATGAGGCGCCTTGAGCACCTGATGGGCTTTCAAATTGAATATATCCATAGCCTGTTTCAGGATGTGTCGGCGAAATCCCTATTGTGACAAGCGCATCACTCTGAGTGGCGACCTCAACAGCGTGGTCTAACACCGCTTGAAACGCCTTGGGATCTTGAATCACATGATCTGAGGGCATCACGACCATGACTGGGTCTTCCTGCGCTCCCTCGGCATCCGCCCCAATCCCTGACGACACACTAGCCGCAGCTGCCGCGATACACGGTGCTGTATTCTTAGCAACAGGCTCACCCAATATTTGGTCCGTCGACATCCAGGGGAGCTGGTGCTGAACCAATTCACGGTACGATGCATTGGTTACGACTCGCCAATCTTCGCGCTGTATCCACCCATCAAGGCGGCTCACAGTGTTTTGAAGCATGGTTTGGTCACCAAAAAGCGATAAAAATTGTTTCGGCTTGCTCGGTATGCTTTTAGGCCAAAAACGAGTCCCTGACCCACCAGCCATGAGAACTCCGATAATTCTAGGGGATTGTGACATGCGAACTTAGGTTGTGGCTCGTTCGGTGTTTGCTGTCACGCCTCTGCCATTTCTGGGTTTAATACCACTCCGGAGGGGCGTGCAAGGGTTACGCTAAATGTAGACCCTCGTCCAGGTTCACTTTCAAGATAGAGATTTTCCCCGTGGGCCATGACAATATGCTTGACGATCGATAGACCAAGCCCTGTACCCCCTTTATCGCGAGATCTCGATTTGTCTACCCGATAAAAACGCTCCGTGACCCGATTTAGGTCCTCTTGATCGATCCCAATGCCGGTATCTTTGACGTATAAAAGAATTTTTTCACTCCGTTTAGGAAACGGCTTCAGGCCAACATCTACCCTTCCACCTGGTTTATTATACTTAATCCCATTTTCCATCAAATTCACAAACACCTGGCGCATTTGCCTGCGATCGGCCACCACCTTGAGGTGCTTATCAAAGTCTTGCACGTGGATCTCTACCCCCTCTTTTTGAGCCCGAACCTGAAGCTCGTCAACAACATCCAGCAAGCACTCTTTGAGGTAAAAATCCTCCATATTGGCGCGCATTTCACCCGTTTCAAGCTTTGAGATCTCCATTAGGTCCTGGATCAAGACAATGAGTCGGTCCACATTCTTCATGGTTCTACTCAGAAATTGCTTGTTCACCTTTGGATCATTCATCGCCCCGTTCAAAAGCGTTTCAACAAACCCTTGAATCGCAAAAATGGGTGTTTTGAGCTCATGGGACATATCCCCAATAAATTCTTTGCGATAATTTTCAATCCGATTTAATCGGGCGATTTCTCGCTCCATGGTCTCGCTTGCTCGCTTGGCTTGCATGAGCAGGCTATCTAACTCATCTCGATGGATTTGGCGTGCATTATACTCCCCAAAATCCTTTTTGGTGATATTTCGAAGAATAGAGTGGAGCTGACGAAGCCGGTCAAAATGGTATAAATGGATAATGGCATAGCTACACACCATCATAAAAATCCCAGAGCTTAAAGAGGCTGCGATGATCCAGTACCAAAAGAGGTCTGATAGCCATACCAAAAGGATGCCCACCAGCGCCGCCACAATACCTGATAATGGCAAAGAAAGCCTAAATGCTGCCCTAGAAAATGCTCGCCGTAACGATTGAAAGCTCATTCACGAAAGCGGTAGCCCACCCCTTTGATCGTCTCTATATATCCTTCGCCAAGTTTTTCTCGGATTTTTCGGATATGAACATCGACGGTGCGGTCAACAACATAGATGTTATCGCCCCACACCTTATTTAACAGCGTTTGGCGATCCAAAACCTTGCCTTGTCGGCTCATTAAAAAGTATAGAAGCTCAAATTCCTTGCGTGGAAGTTGAAACTCTTCTGCTCCACGAACCACGATGTATCGATCTCGATCAATCACCAAGTCATGAGCTCGAAGCTGATCCTCAACCTCTTCGGTCTCCTCATAACGTCGCAACAGCGCCTTGATGCGTGTCACTAATTTTACGGTACTAATAGGCTTGGTAATATAATCGTCGGCGCCAATCGTTAGGCCTTCCACCTCGGAGGCTTCATCATCTTTGGCTGTCAAGAAGATAATGGGCAGCCTTTTGATGTCAGCATCTTGACGCAACGCCTCGCATACATCAAACCCACTCATTTCAGGCATCATCACATCCAAGAGTACAAGATCGGGCTGGTGTTTTTGGGCAAGGTTGATTCCCTTTTCGCCGTTGTCTGCTAAATAGACTTTAAATCCCTCTTTTTTGAGGTTGTATTCCAGCAGATCGAGTAGATCATGCTCGTCATCTACAACCAGAATGCTCTTTTTTGCCACGGTTTCCCTTTGATTTATGATGAGTAAGTTGCGCCAGACCCTAAGCTCTATCGATTGGTGTGACCGATTTGATTGAACATCGATTCAATTACTGCGACGCCTCAATCGCAAAAATCTCTTCAAATCACCCCTTTTAACCAAAAGATAGGCATGAATTTACAAAACTTATCGATTCAAAATCACCAGCGCCTGTTTAATCCAACTGGAGGTTTCTGTGGGTGGGTTTGCAGACCCGGCAAGCTCTTGTAATGCACCTGCAACCTTTTTCTTTGGATACCCCAAGGCCTCAAGTGCAGAGAGAACCTCATCATTTGGAGACCCTGAGGCCTTCACTGCTCCAGCTTGTGGCATCTCTACCTGGCCAAGTTTATCTCTGAGCTCCAGCACAATCCGTTCGGCTGTCTTCGCGCCAATGCCAGGAACAGATGATAGACGTGCTGTTTGACCCGAGACGATAATCTCCAACAAGTCTGGGTATGGGTGTCCCGAGAGAATGGTCAAGGCTCCTTTTGGCCCAATCCCTTTGACGGTGAGTAGTTTTTCAAATAGACGCTTTTCTAGAGGTTCTACAAACCCAAAAAGTCGTTGATCATTATCTGTAATATGGTGATATATCTTCAAGCTAACCTCTGAGCCTGCTGATGGGAGCTGCTGCAACGTTGTTTGTGATGCCTCAACCCCATAGCCAACCCCACCAACATCAATGACAACCATTCCCTCTTCAAGGTCAAGGATTTTGCCCGATAACGATACAATCATGCTGGCCTCACGCGACTAGGGTTGTCTTTGACAAACTGAGACCAATTCCCTTTGGTTCGAGTCGATTGGCTCGCTGCACCTTGTGCCATGGAGTCACCGTGGAAGATGCCGCAAAGGGCGATGGCAATGGCGTCTGTGGCATCTTTTGAGGTGGGAATCTCTTGACCTGGAAGATGTGTCTGCACCATCCCCGCCACTTGCTCTTTAGAGGCATTTCCATTTCCTGTGATCGCCTTTTTTACTGCTTTGGGATAGATTTCTCTCACCTCAAGGTCATGTCGTGTTGCAGCAAGTATAGCACTAGCTTGTGCTCGACCCAGTTTTAGCATCGCCAAAGGATCTAGACCATAGACAGGGGTTTCTATCGTCATGAGATTGGGTTTGTGAAGCCGAATAGCCTCCTCCACGGAGTCGTGAATTAAAAGCAATCGAGCGGTGTGCTGATCTAGAGATTCTAGCCGTAAGGTTTCAGCCATAAGCATCGTCATGGGGCCGCCGGGTGATTTTTGCTCAATCACTGCAATCCCTGCCCTTCTTGACCCTGGGTCGATGCCGAGCACGATCATCCGCCTTGCCCTGAGCCTTCGTTTGTGCCAGACTCCTCGTTAAAGGCTTTCTCTAGCGCCTCCACTAGCTCTTCTGAAATTCCCGATGTGGCAAATCCACCATCGTGGTAAAGATTTTGCATCGTAACCATACGGGTGTAGTCAGAAAACAGCGTCATACAATAGTCTGCACATTCGTCTGCGGTTGGATTGCCAAGTGGGGCCATTTTTTCAGCAAACATAAACATTCCGTCAAAACCCTTAATGCCTGTTCCGGCGGAGGTTTTGGTTGGACCTTGCGACACTGTATTGACACGAATACCCTTACCCCCCAGCCTGCTACCAAAGTTTCTTGCAATACTTTCTAGCAACGCTTTTGCGTCATTCATGTCTGAGTACTTCGAGAAAATACGCTGAGCCCCGATATAGCTGAGCGCCACGACACTTGCGCCATCATTAAGCATGTCGTACTGCGTGGCTTGCTGGAGCACACGGTGCAATGACAACGCTGAAATATCCAGTGTTTGGTGAACCCACGTGTAATTTAGATCGGTATAGGCTTTCCCCTTGCGAACATTTGGGCTCATACCCACCGCGTGCAAGATGAAGTCAACGGTGCCAAAATGCTCTTTTGTTTGCGCAAATAGATTCGCAATAGCCTCTTGGTCGGTTACATCACATGGGATGATGGGTGCGCTAATTTCCTCGGATAAAGCATTAAGCGTACCTAATCGTAGCGCAATTGGCGCATTAGTGAGTACACATTGCGCTCCCTCACGATGGGCCGCAAGGGCGACTCTCCACGCAATCGACCTGTCGTCTAGTGCTCCAAAAATGATTCCCTTTTTTCCTTTTAATAATCCTTCAGCCATCATTCCTCTGTTTTGTTGTGCTGTGCATTTAAGCCAAAATACCGCACCAAACGGTAAGGTGGTAACGATAAATCATTTTTTTATCCCCGTAATCTACCTTACCTTTTAAGACTTTGCTTTTTTACGAGGGTGCGCTGGCACGAACGTCATCGCCGAAATCGCTAAATCCAAGGGGCGCATTCGTGCGTAGAAAGTTATGTTTGAAGATTTATCCTCCAAATTAGACCGTGCTCTCCAGTCGCTGAAAGGCGAAGGGCGTATCAATGAGCTCAATGTTGCCGAAACGGTCCGTGAAATTCGTCGAGCGCTTCTCGACGCTGACGTCAACTTTGACGTCGCAAAGTCGCTCACACAAAATGTTCAAGAGAAAGCTCTAGGGCAAGATGTTCTCACGAGCATTAACCCTGGGCAGCAGTTTACAAAAATCGTTTATGATGAGCTTGTGTTCACGCTTGGCGAAGAGCACAAAGAACTAGACCTCTCTGGGAAGTCGCCTGTTGTAATTCTTGTGGCGGGACTTCAGGGGTCGGGGAAAACGACCTTTTCTGGTAAATTAGCTCG
>DDIC01000022.1:0-483 GCA_002338335.1 Bacteroidetes bacterium UBA1860 | reverse complement strand
CTTTTCTGGTAAATTAGCTCGATATCTAAAGCAAGAGAAAGGGCGCAAACCACTCCTGGTGGCTGCAGATGTATATAGGCCAGCCGCTGTGGATCAGTTAAAAACACTGGCAAATCAAATTGACGTCCCCGTTCATTCTGTAGACGTTCAAGACGCGCGACGCGCGGCCAAAGAAGGGGTTGAAGTGGCCAAGTCATTGGGCTACGACACGGTCATCATTGATACGGCCGGTCGGATGCATGTCGATGAAGCGTTGATGGAGGAAGTGTCTGACATTCATCGTCAGGTTAATGCGTCACAAACCCTGTTTGTTGTAGACTCCATGACCGGTCAAGATGCGGTCAATACCGCGAAACAGTTTCATGATACCCTCGATTTTGATGGGGTCGTCATGACCAAAATGGATGGTGATACTCGCGGGGGTGCGGCATTGTCCATTCGCTCAGTGGTGAATAAGCCTATTCTTTTCCTGAGTGATGGCGA
>DDIC01000062.1 GCA_002338335.1 Bacteroidetes bacterium UBA1860 | reverse complement strand
CATGTGGGGATGTATGTTTGCGGGCCCACGGTGTATGGCTCTCCCCATTTAGGACATGCTCGCAGTGCTGTAACATTTGATGTGCTGGTGCGATTACTCCGTTTTGTTGGGTACAGAGTACGCTATGTTCGCAACATTACCGACGTGGGGCATCTTACGGATGAATCGGGAGATGGAGGGGAGGATAAGATTGCAAAAAAGGCACAGCTAGAAGAGGTTGAGCCGATGGAAGTGGTGCAGCAGTATACCGTCGAGTATCATCAAGGAATGGATGCGCTGAATTGCCTCAGACCTTCGATTGAGCCGACAGCTACAGGCCACATTCCCGAGCAAATTGCGTTGATTGAACAGTTAATGGATGCTGGTTATGCTTACGAGGTGGAAGGTAGTGTATATTTCGACCTGAATGCCTACCAAGCCTCTGAATTTGAGTACGGGGCCTTGTCTGGAAAAGTGCTGGATGAGCTGCAACAAGCGAGCCGAGGGACGCTAGGGCAGGATGAGAAGCGATCACCCCACGATTTTGCGCTATGGAAGCGTGTTGAGGAGAGTCACATTATGCGGTGGCCATCGCCATGGGGAGAAGGCTTTCCTGGATGGCATCTTGAGTGTACAGCTATGAGTACTAAATATTTAGGGGAGCGATTTGATATTCATGGAGGCGGTTTAGACTTGCAATTCCCTCACCATGAAGCCGAAATCGCACAAGCGTGTGGTGCACATGGCACCTCACCTGCAAACGTTTGGATGCACCATAACATGGTGACGATCGAGGGAGCCAAAATGAGCAAATCTGCAGGCAATTTTGTGACGTTGCAGCAGCTTTTTGACGGTGATCATGCGTTGCTATCCAAGGGATATGATCCTATGGTCATACGATTTTTGCTTCTCCAATCCCATTATCAAAGCCCCATCGATTTCTCGGATAGAGCGTTGCAAGCGGCTGAAAAAGGGCTCGATCGTTTGATGGGTGCGATGGAACTGTCGGAGAAACTAGGGTTGTTGCTGGAGGGTCAAGGGGGAAGTGACGGCGTGGATGTTGCCAGTGGTGCGAGTCACGGCGCGGATCTTGAGGCGATTGTGGCGATGCACCAGGCTCAGGGGGCTAAGAAGGACTCAAAATCACTAGAGGGTGAGCTTGTAGAGGGCATCTGCGACGCGTTCAAAGAGATTACGCAAGATCTACACACAGCTAAGGCCATTGCGGCACTATTTGGTGTATCGAGTGTTTTGCAAGCCCTCGCAAATGGTCAGAAACCCCGAAATGAGGTCTCTGATGAGGTCTTAACACTTGTAATGCGGGTTTATCGAGCCATGGTAACCAATATTTTAGGGTTTGAGGGGGCGCAGCGAGCTTCGATGGAATCGTCAGATCGAGTAGAAGGACTCATGGCGCTTCTGGTTGAGCTTCGCACATCGGCCCGGTCCAATCACGATTATGCAACGTCAGATTTGATTCGCGATCGACTGGCTGCGCAGGGAATTACACTTAAAGATGGCAAGGGTGGTGTCGTGGAGATTGAATATGGGCCGATTCCCACACAGCAAGACGGATCATCTTCCTCACCCACTGAGTAAGGGGTATGCGATTTATGGATTTCATGTCGAAGGGTCTCGCTGAAGTGGCCGTGGTGCTGATTCGTGGCTATCAATGGATTCTATCCCCTTGGCTGGGTCGTCAATGTCGTTTTCACCCAACATGCTCAGAGTATTCCATTCAAGCCTTGCGGGAATGGGGTGTCATGAGGGGTTCATGGTTGGCCATAAAGCGAATCCTGCGTTGCCAACCTTGGACGAAGTCCTTTGGTGAGGATCCCGTTCCCAAGCGGAAGAGGTCGTAACATTAGGCGTCAGTTTTTTCGTAATTTGTGATGCTTGAGCGGTGACAGCGTTTGACCTCCATTTATTGTTAACATGATGCATTCCCTATGAAAGTAAAATCTGCCACATCATCTATTTGGGATCGCCTCGGCGTGGGTCTGTCGACCTTATGCATGATTCACTGTCTCGCGCTGCCTATTTTTTTAAGCGTTCTTCCGTCTGTCCCGTTCTTTGAGTCATTACATGGGTGGACACATCCGGTGTTTGCTGCATTGATTTTACCGACTGTAATTCAGGCGTCTCGTCATGCTGGTTCCACGTCTTGGGTGAGACCGTTATTAATTGGTGGCTTTTTAGCCCTAGTGATCGGATGGTCTCTTGGTCACGGCCTGGAAAATGAACTACTTGAGGTAGGATTAACGATTGTAGGAAGTGTGTTGCTTGTTGCTGGACACATTATCAATTATCGCCATCATAGAGCGTGTAATAATCCAAAGCATCACCATCATCCGATCCTTGAGAAGGTTGTAGATAAGCCCTAACCCCCCGTATGTTAGTCGAACTCCGTCATCTTCAGCATCAGCACCCAGCAGGATAATGCGATTGTCGTGAATCGTCAGACCGAAATCTATCATACGCTCTCTAGACCCAACGCCTAAGTGGATTGCCCTCTGTGCCAAAGTCCCTTAACGAATGCGATCGACGGCTTGTATTGGCAATGTGGGCAGTGCAAGGGAAGGGTGTTGGATCAAGAGGCCTACCTCTCTCGCACACAGGAGTACGAACATTACGCCAAACACGAGAACGATATTCATGATCCTGCCTACCGCGACTTTGTTGCGCCGTGCACCTCATTTGTCAAGGCGCACATTCCAAAAGATCGAAAGGGTCTCGATTATGGAGCAGGGCCTGGACCGGTAATCTCAGCGGTGCTACAAGAAGCTGGGTATTCGATGGTTGAATACGACCCATTTTTTAATCCTAATGACCAGGTTCTTGAGGATTCCTATGATTTTGTGGTGTGTTCGGAGGTTGCGGAGCATTTTCATGATGTGAGAGGGGAATTTGAACGACTTTGCCAACGGGTGCTGCCAGCGAGTGAGGTGGAAGATGGTCGTGGGTATGTATTAATCATGACACGACTTTGGAGCCAGGAGATTGACTTTGAGCATTGGCATTATCGCCGGGATCCGACCCATGTCTTTATCTACCATAGAGATACCATGCAGTGGATTGCACACTGGTTAGACCTTGAACTCGTCTCGTGCGAGTCACAATTCACAGTATTACGGCGCTGGAAAGATTGACCTTATGGTCGAATGGAGCTATACTTCAATTAGGCACCCAGACTTATGGTAGAACAACCAGACTTGATACAACAGCCAGACTCATGAAAGCCTTTTTCATCGCACTATTATTGCTGCTTCCTACACTAAATGATCCCACACCACTGGTTTGGGAAGATTTAATGGATATGGAGTGGACCTATGATGGGGAGTTTTATCAAGTCAAATTCGGCGAATCAGCTCAAGAATATGACGGCAAAGAGATTCTTGTATGAAAATTTTTAGGTTCCTTATTGGCGTGCTATTGTGGAGTGGATTCCCTGGGGGGCTTTATGCACAATCCACGCCGACCGATGCACAAGAAGTGGATGAAGCGGCTATTCTCGCCTCTATCGAGACATTTTTTGACGGAATGAGGATGTCAGACTCCTCCATGATACGACCCTTGCTTACTGAAGGGGCTCAATTGTTTGGTGTGGGCTCCGATAGAGATGGGGTTGTGGCTGCAAGATGGAGTGAATTTGGAGGATTTCTTGCTGCAGTGGGTACGCCCAAACAGGATGTGTGGAATGAACAAGTGGGTAATGTGGTGATTCATACCGAAGGTGCATTAGCGACTGCGTGGATGGACTTTGTGTTTTATCGTGGAGGTGAACTGAGCCACTGTGGAGTGAATGTGATCCATTTTGTGCGTGAATCCGAAGGGTGGAGAATGTTTTCGTTGGGTGATACGCGCAAGACAGACTGCGCAGACATGGCCATGAAGTACCCTTTGCAGCCAGAGACCCATATTCACCGTTAGAAAGAGCGCGTAATGCTTGCGCTGACATGATGGCTGATGCTTGGATGACTGATTTTATAGCTTCTGATCGGCCAGCTGTTCTGCTAGCACAGAGTACCCTTTCTCAAAAGCATGAATGACCGCCTCAAGAGTATCCGATGAAGCTCCTTTGGGTCGAATTTGCCGTCCTTCATGCTCTAATGTCAGGGTTACGACTACCAAAGAATCGGTTTGCGGGCTAAGAATGTCCACCTCATGATTTTTGACCAGAATCTTGCAGTGAGTGTCACTATGGGTTCGAATCGCGGCAAGAACTGCATCTACGGGGCCAACACCTTTAGTCTCACTTTCAACTTCTACTCCGTGAAGTCGTAGTTTAACAGAGGCTTCCACAAGCCCTTCTTTTCGCATGGTGACGGCGTAATCTAAGACCTCAAGATGGGAAGGGACGCCCTCTTTTTCTTGAAGAACAATGGACTGCAAGGCTTCGATCTCATGCTTTTGTAGCGTTTTACCCCGTTGCTGAATCGCTTCGACATAACTATTAAACACCTTGTCGCGAGTATCACTTAAAGCCACATCAGCCAACACTACAGACCGCGCTTTGCCCCATGCACGCTTTTGCATCTCGACAAAGCCTGAACCAACATATTCTTGAATCGCTTCAATCGTCGGTTCTAGAACGGGAGGAGTGAGCGAGTGTTTGGCAACCACGCGAGTATCTTTAAGCCCCGAGCCGGTAAGGACAAGAAGGACTTTTTTCCCCTGCCATTCATGTGAATGGTCCTTCATCGCAGCAAGCGGCAACGCGCATGCTGGTTCGGTAAAGTGCCCCTCGGTGACCGCCATTTCTCGAAGTGAATCCAAGATGTCATTCTCGGTGACGGTGTAGGCTTTACCATCGGTCTCGTCAATTGCGTGCAGGACTTTGTGGAAATCAAAAGGATTGGCCACCGCCACAGAAGTGGCAATGGTTTGCACCAACTCTTTGACCACTTTTTCACGCTTAAAGATCCCCTCCACAACAGGGGAGCTTGCCTCTGGTTGGATGGCTAACAGTTGAGGAATGCGATCGACAAGGCCAGCCGCTTTCATTTCGGCATACCCTTTATAAATCGCCGCAAAGTTGGTTCCACATCCTACGGGGATGGCAATAGCGTCAAAATCTGTGACACCTTGTGCGAGAAGTTCATAGCTAAAATCTTTCTGACCTTCTTCTCTAAATACATAATCACCAGCAAGATATACATTACCACTAAGGGCAAATTCTTTGCATAATTCTTCACATTTGGCAAAATCACCTTGCACGCGCAAGATGGTAGCATTATAGATGGTTGCCTGGGCTAATTTGGCTTCACTGGTTTGCTCAGGGACAAACACAAAACATGGTAGGTTATAATAACTGGCATACATCGCGACCGAGGCGGCCATATTACCGGTAGAGGCGAGACAGATCGCGTCGCGTCCTAACTCCAACGCTTTCTGTACCTCAATCGCACTTCCTCTGTCCTTGAAACATCCGCTTGGGTGCTCAAATTCTAGCTTGGCCCATAGGTCGATATCATAGGTTTTACTCAGGCGTGGAAGCTGAGTCAACGTCGAAAGGTGGTGCTTGAGCGGATCAGGTTGATACGCTTTGAGTGGGACCTGCATCGCAGGGGACGTCTTATGGTACCGAACACTTAACACGTCTGCACAAAACGTACAGTACGTCGAGGTTTTGGTCTCGTCGTTCTCCTTCTGGCAAAGGACACATTCCAGCGTGTATTGAGTCGTGGGATGAACGTCTACCTTCATGCGCTCAAATGGACTAACAGGATTTCCTCGAAGTCAAGATCGAGCTCCTCTAGAACCGGACCTGCAATCTCCTCAATCTCTTCGTCAGTATAGTCTTGCAGTCCCTCGATTTCGATGTATAGTAGATTGTTATGGTCGTCAACCTTGGCTTGAGCCGCATCGGCCTCAAAGGAGTCTTTCAACGCCTGAACAACCGTCTGAATATCCTCATGGAAAGCGTCTAGTGCATCTGGATCTGTTGTCGACATAATGAATGAATTTAATCTAGCTCAGTAAATTGGCCGTGCAATGACAGCATCATGGATTGCGCACGCTGGGTTAGTACCCTAACAAGGACCTCGCAATATTCCCGAAAGGACGTTGTGCCTGCATAAGGAATTTACAAGGAATGGCATCGGTTGACAATGGATGAGGATCATTATCTTTTAGAGAAGAAAGTCCAACACGCTAAACCATGAATTGACTTTTTTTCAAGCCATTCAGTAGCCCATAATCGAGCCATGAAACACCCTATGCCATGAAGCATCCCATGAAAGAACTCTTTTACCGTCATCTTGCCCTAACCTCGGATGAACCGATGGGGCTTGAGGTGGACTACGCTGAGGGGTGTGAAATCGTGACGACGGATGGCAAGCGTTATTTAGACCTGATTTCAGGGATTGCTGTGAGTAGTCTCGGGCATCGTCATCCTGCAGTAGTGGAGGCGATACGGACGCAACTCGATCGGCATCTTCATGTGATGGTGTATGGGGAGTTTATTCAACGGCCTCAAGTCGATTTTGTGAGCTTGTTGGCGTCACAGCTACCCGCTGAGCTGCAACGTATTTATCTCGTGAATAGCGGCACAGAAGCTAATGAAGGGGCGATGAAGCTTGCCAAAAAAGCCACTGGGCGTCAGGAGTTTGTGGCGTTTCGGAACTCCTATCATGGAGATACGCACGGATCGTTGAGCGTGACAGGACGCGATGTCTACCGAGATCCATTTTTGCCTTTGCTGCCTGGGGTGCGATTTGGCGATTATAATGATCATGCCGCACTGGAATTGATCGATCGGGATGTTGCGGGGGTGATATTGGAGCCGATTCAAGGGGAAGGGGGTGTCGTTGCCGCTCGCAAGGAATGGTTGGAGGCGTTGCGTGCTCGGGCCACGGAGATGGGTGCTTTGGTGATTTTTGATGAGATTCAGACGGGATTTTATAGGACTGGCAGCTTGTTTGCGTTTCAGGGGCTTGGGGTGCAGCCTGATATTCTGACCGCGGCCAAAGCGATGTCAGGCGGGATGCCTATGGGAGCGATTCTTTCAAGCGATGAATTGTTTCAGGCATTTCGCCAAGACCCTCCGCTGAACCATGTGACAACGTTTGGCGGGCATCCTTTGAGTGCTGCAGCGGCTCATGTAACCTTGAAAGAATTGCTAGCGATGGATGTGGAGGAGAAAGTTGCTGAGATCTGGGCTTTGAGTGAGTCGATGTTGAAGGGTGATGGAATAGTTGAATTGCGTGGCCGTGGCGCAATGATGGGGCTCCAGCTTGAGTCTGGTGAACTGACGCAGCGTGTGGTTGAACGCTGTTTTGAGGCTGGCGTGGTCCTTGGTTGGACCTTGCACTCCAATTCTTTGATTCGGATTGCACCGCCGTTGATCATCGAGCTTGATCGTTTGAAAGAGGCGTATGAAGTGCTGCTTGGGGCAGTGGCGCAGGGGTGAGGTAAGGTTTGGGAATTTTAAATTTTTTTGTCTGCAATAACTTTGCAAAGATAGACGTTATGATACCAGTGTGAGTGACCCGGCATTTTGCTAAGGTTTCTGGTTCCCATCCTTCATAGCGATACCGGGTTTTTTTATTTTGTAGACATGAACTTACAAGAACTGCGCGAGCACTACACAAAGGGCGGTCTCGATGATGAGGCGATGCCCGAGAATCCCATTCCATTTTTTGAACTGTGGTTAAAAGAGGCGCTCGAAGCAGAAGTTATCGAGCCTAATGCGATGGCCTTAGCGACCGTTGATTCTAATGGCCATCCCGATGTTCGAATTGTATTATTAAAAGGTCTTTCTGGTCGTGAAATTGTGTTTTATACCAATTTTGATGGTCAAAAGGGGCAACAGTTAGATGCCCATCCCTATGCTTCGGCCACGTTTTGGTGGGGGGCGTTGGAGCGTCAGGTCCGGGTTCGAGGGGGGATTCGCAGACAAGACCGTGAGACATCCGAGGCCTATTTTAGGAGTCGTCCTCGCGCGAGTCGGCTTGGAGCATGGGCCTCACCTCAAAGCGAAGAGGTTGCAGACCGTGAGGCATTGGACGCATTATTTACAGCAGCAGAAGAGCGTTTTCCAGGCGATGAGATTCCCATGCCACCTAACTGGGGTGGGTATATTCTAACCATCGATGAAATAGAATTCTGGCAAGGTCGAGGGGGGCGAATGCACGACCGCTTTCGGTATTGGGCAGGTCAGGCTGCTGGTCAAGATGATCAGGTAGCGGGTCAGGATGATGTGCCGGCTGGTCAAGGTGCTCAGATAGCGTGGACTCGAAAGCGTCTTGCCCCGTAGTTTTTTGATGGGTTTACGTACACAAACGATTGGATGTGCCCAATTAGTAGCGAGAATGACAGGTTATGGCCAAAAATAAATTAGGTCGATATGCCGAGGTCGAGGTGTTGCCCAATGTGACAGAAGTGTCAGAGCTTGGAATGTGGAAGGGCTTAGATGAGGCGTTTTGGCTGCAAACATTTGGTGTAGAGTCGCTTGACTTGACCCTAGAACTTGCCTGCGGAAAGGGTGAATATGCATTAGCCCTTGCTCAGCGCTATCCGGAAAGACAATTCATAGGCATTGATATTAAAGGGGAGCGGTTGTGGCGGGGTGCTAAAGAGGCGTTGGACTTGGGGCTGACCAATCTCCATTTTTTGCGTGTTTACATCGATCACTTGGAATTATACATCCCTGAGGCATCTGTGGATGAGATTTGGATTCCGTTTTCGGATCCCTACTTGAAGCAAGGCAAAGAGTCCAAAAGGCTCACATCTCCCCGCTTTTTGGCTGAATATCGACGGATTTTGCGGCCAAATGGGATCGTGCATGTCAAAACCGATTCGCCAGAACTTGCAGACTACACGCGCGAGCAAATAGGAGAGGGGCTGGCTGAATGTGCGTGGGTTGAGCCTGATATTTATGCAGGCAATAATGGGGTTGTGGGCGATGATGGGGATGTAGGCAGTGCTGGCATGATCCCCGAAGAATGTTCAAGGCGAGGAATTCCCCCGGAATTACTCACCGTTCAAACGTATTATGAAAAAAAGCACATCGCCAGTGGTCGAACGATTTGCTACATTGGCCTGAGGCCGACGCGTTTGGCGTTGGCACACCACATTCCTCTGAAATAATGCGGTGAATAATCACATGTTGAAAATGTATTATAACGCGTAAAAAAATATAACCACGCAATAACGCAAGCAAGCACCCCCCCCGGCAGATAAACCCAACAAGCGACCACAAACATATGAGCAAGCAAAAATCCCAAGATATCCGAACACGATGCACCCATGTGGATCACACAGAAAGCGACCCATATCGATCACATGTGGCTCCTATTTACCAAACCTCCACCTTTTCATTTGAGTCGGTAGAGGCTGGCGCTAAGTTTTTTTCGCATGAAGAGGGTG
>DDIC01000082.1:18047-32338 GCA_002338335.1 Bacteroidetes bacterium UBA1860 | reverse complement strand
AAGACCTACATCATCCTTGGTCAGTGTTTGGGATTTTGCAAGGTAACTTGTGAAAACGATGGGCTTAGTTGCTGTACCCTGCGCATCAATCATTCCCGTACGGGTAATCACCAATGCAGCGGCGTTTAAGTCGCCTCCTATTGATCCATAAACTTTCGTACCAGGTTCAATCGTCAGCGTCGCACCACCGGTAACAAACACAATGCCATCGAGGATATATTCATTGTCAGCACTCCAGGTCACATCCTCAGTAATCTGACCAGTGACTGTGATTTCGTCCTGAGCTATCGCAGTAGAAACTAGCATTAATAGTAGGACTGGAAATAGTAATAGTTGTTTCATGATTATGTATTGATTGTTGTGATTTTAGATTGTGCTAAAACGAGTATGAAATTGAAGCAGATAAATCAATTCCTGGCTTAAATGATGAGTAGATAAAGTCCTTATTTGCATAGTCTTGAACAAATGACCTTTCACTATTTAACATATTTTTAATCTTAAGGCCTAGTGATAGATTATTTGAAAATTCATACTTCATCGATGAATTAAGAGTTGAATATCCCTTTTCAAAGACATCAGGAGTAGCCGTTTCTGTTACAATCATCAAGCGATCATCGAAGTAATTGTATGACAAATCAACACCTAGTTTTTCGCTAGGTGATTGATATGAAATATCCGCGTTGATTAGGTATGGTGATTGACCCACAAGATTTCTAGTAGTCGGTGTATTTGGATAAGCAGCACGATTGACTTGTAGTTCTAATTCAGGGATATCGACACTTGATTCTACGTATGTAAAATTAGAGGTAAAGAAGAATTGCTTGAAAGGATCAGCGATGAATCCAAGATTTTTCCGAAACTCAAATTCAAAACCTAAAACCTCAGCCTTATCTACATTTTGGATAGACATCGCATCATTGCCAATGTCCGAACGGATAACACGCTCTAATGGGTCTTCCATATCCTTATAGAAAGCACTTAAGGAAATGATCTCACCAGGCTGAAAATAGTACTCAACACGAAAATCATAGTTGGTAATGAGTGTTCGAGTCAAATCAGCATTTCCTGCAAAAAGCAAATCACCAACGAAGTCGAAGGTGATGTAGGGTGCCAACTCACGAAACGTTGGATATGCGACTGTTTTAGTGTACGCACCTCTAATATTGAATTGATCATTTATAGAATAGATGACTGATACTGCTGGAAGGACGTCTAACTTATCAAATCCACCCACTTCTAGTTCAGCATCACCGCTCTCAGCTGAGACCTCAGTATCCTCGCTCCTTAGACCCGCAATGACATCGATTTTTTTTCCTAATGGCAGTTCTAACATACCGTAGAAAGAAGTAGTCTTTAGGTCAGCATCATAATTTGATCTTTCAGTAGATGCGTTTTGTATATAATTCCCCAGCTCTGGTCGACCTCTCAATTCACCAATCACACCCATCATGGGTCCAAAAAATTGGTCTATATCTCCTTCAACCTCATTGAACAAATTTACATTTTGAGTAGAAGTGTAGATATCGACTCTATATTCCTTGAAATCTCTGTCGATGACATTTGAAAAGTATCCTAACTTGATAGCACCAGTCTCTTCGAAAAGCGAAAAAGATTTTCTTAAATCAACCTGAAAATTTTGGGCAGTCTCATCAAGTTCTCTATAAAATCTACCCGGTCGTTGAAAATTATTTGTAGGATTACTGTAGAGCGTGTTTCCATTAGGTAACTCTGTTACCTGGCTGGTGAAGAATCGTAAATCTGGCTCATCTTGTCCTGACTTGGAAAGTGAGTATTTAGCATCTAATCTAAGATCAAAATTCTCAAAAAGCTTCTCGTACCCAATTTGCTGATATTGCAAGTCGCGTTGAATGTATTGGACAACCCGTGTTTGAAATAATGAGTTCTCAATATCCTCCTGAAAACCTTCAAGATATCTTCCTGCAGCTGCACCACTTCTCGAGATAAACGTCGTATAGGATAGCTCGTTGGCAGAACCAAACTGCAACGATGAATTCAAAAGAAAACCCACATCATTATTTCTCGATCCCTTTTGATCGACAACGTCGAGTGTATTAGTTAGTTCATCCGTTGCACCATATTGACCAATAAGTTTGTTCCTCGAGACAGATCCGTCATTGTATCCTGAGTATTTCTCCGAAAACGTAAAGCTACCGATAAGGCCAAGCTTGGCTCCGTTTAAGTCATATTGATTACCGTATACAACTGAATAGCTATGACCGATATTTGCTGGCGTTGGTGTAGGTGCGAATTCACTATCAAAGCTCTTAGACATCCTATCTAATTCCTGAGCATCAGTTTCAGAGCGGTATATAGCATCAAATGCATTAGGGATTTTATATCCATTACGCACCCGGAAGTCTACCTCACGAGGCATAATTCTGTCTGAGGCACCATTAGCGAAGTAATCCCCATCCTTACTTCTACCGAGTAGGATATCTTCACCAGTGATTTTGGTGTTGTAGGAAACGCCCGTAGAAATACTGAAGATTTGCCGCTCAGGATAAGCCTTTGTGGAAATATCAACTAATCCACCACTAAAGTTTCCTGGCTTATCTGCTGTGAACGTCTTCTTCGTGACGATATTATCAATTAAGTCTGATGGAAACAGATCGAGGTTAAATGCCTTCTTGTTTGGATCGGCCGATGGCAATTCTACCCCATTCAAATGAGTCGTAGAGTAGCGGTCTCCCAGTCCTCGTACATACACATATTTACCACCCACTACGGAGGCACCTACCACCTTGGTCATGGCAGCTGCAGCATCACCAGCCCCTGATTTAGAAATGGTCTCAGCCGAAATGGCATCGGAGAAGGCAATCGATTTTTGGCGTTGTCTGAGTAGGCCCGCTTCATTATTTAGAATAGCCCCAGCCGAAACAACAACTTCTTCGAGGTTAACCCCTTCTGATTGCATGGCAACGTCAATGGTCGTCACCTCATCAGCACTAACGACCACATCGGTAATGGTTTGTGTGGCAAATGAAATGTAACTCACTCGTAGCGTGTAAGTGCCCGGCTGCAGTCCTTTAATCAAATAATTCCCGTCAAAGTCGGCAACCGCTCCGCTGGATGTTTCTACGACAAGGATAGAGGCACTAAATAGTGGGTCGCCCGTTTCTCCATCCACAATGGTACCAGCAATTCGCCCAGTCTGGGCATGGGAGGTAAGTGCGACAATAAAGAGGCTCACAATTGTGAGCATGAGAGCGTAGCTAAAGCGCATATTTCGTAGTCAATTTACGTGCAGAGCTTTTAGCTTCTACACGTGTCACATCCTAATTAATATCGCTACCGTGCGTTGGGTTTGCGTTACGCAAATATTAACGTTGTGTTAGAGAGGTATTAACGAATTGTTAACTAGCGTCCTTCTCAGTCTCTTTAACTGTCTCTCTTTCAACATCTTGGGGACGAGGGCCTAACATCTCTTTCAAATCTTTTTGTGTTAAGACCTCTTTCTTCAAGAGCGTTTGAGCCATCTCTTCGAGTTGATCTCGTCGCTCTTCCAGGAGTATCTTTGTCAGTTTGTGATTTCTATCAATGATGTTGCGAACAGCTTCATCAATTCGTTGCGAAGTGTGGTCTGAGTACTTCTTATTAATTCCAAAACTTGCGTCAGGATTTTGAGAGTCTTTAAGCGAGATATAGCCGAGCTCTTCACTCATTCCATAGTCCGCAACCATCGCATAAGCAAGGTTGGTAATTCGCTCAAGATCGTTCTGGGCACCCGTGGAGATACGACCAAAGACGATTTCTTCAGCCACTCGACCCCCTAAGAGTGCACAAATGCGGTCATCCAACTCCTCGACCGTCATCAAGAATCGGTCTTCAAGAGGTGTTTGTAGCGTGTAACCCAAGGCTGCAAAACCACGAGGCACAATACTTACTTTCAATACTGGATCCGTATGCTCAAGGAACCATCCAACAATAGCATGCCCAGACTCATGGTAAGCCACAATTTTACGCTCGTGAGGACTAATGAGTTTATTCTTTTTCTCAAGCCCTGCTACGACGCGCTCAATAGCATCCTGGAAGTCAACCATGCCGACAGATTTCTTTTTGCGTCGGGCCGCAATTAACGCTGCTTCATTACACAGATTGGCAAGCTCCGCTCCAGCAAAGCCTGGGGTCTGAGCGGCAAGTACTTTCATGTCAATATTCTTGGCAAGCTTAAGCTTTTTGGCATGGACTTTTAGGATTTCGACACGGCCATTGAGGTCAGGTTTATCAATCAAGATCTGACGATCAAAGCGACCTGGACGAAGCAAGGCAGAGTCTAACGTGTCTGGGCGGTTTGTTGCCGCCATAATAATGACACCCTTGTCGCTATTGAATCCATCCATTTCACTAAGGAGTTGATTCAATGTGTTTTCACGCTCGTCGTTGGAGCCCATCATCATTCCTCGGCCTCGACTACGGCCAATGGAGTCTATCTCGTCGATAAAGATGATACATGGAGCCTTCTCTTTGGCTTGTTTAAACAGGTCGCGCACGCGAGACGCCCCAACACCGACAAACATTTCAACAAAATCTGATCCGCTCAAGGAGAAAAATGGCACATCCGCCTCGCCAGCTGTGGCTTTGGCAAGCAAGGTTTTCCCCGTTCCTGGAGGACCTACCAATAGAACCCCTTTCGGGAGTGCACCCCCCAATTTTGTGAACTTTTGGGGTGCTTTTAGAAATTCTACTACCTCTTCGACCTCTTCTTTCGCCTCTTCAAGCCCAGCGACATCTTTGAAAGAGATCTTATTATCGGACTGCTTGTCATAAAGCGAGGCTTTGCTTTTGCCAATACTTAGCACCTGCTGACCAGGATTCATGCGACGGAAGATGAATATCCAAAACACAATGAGCAACATGATCGGGAATAGCCACATGAGCAATCCACCAAACCAGTCTTCTTCAATGCGTACATCGTATTCAACTCCATTTGCATCCAAAACGCTTCGGAGGTCATCCCCTTCTAGCATGTTGGTGGTCAATCGGTTGCCTTGAGTCTGCCCTGGCATTTGAAACGCATCTGGTTCTTCGGCTGGCGGATCAATAATTCCATCTGTAATGGCGCGATCTGAGTACAGACCATCAATACGTGAGCCGTTTACAATGACAACTTCTTCCACATACCCTTGCTCAACGTAGTCTAAAAAGACACTGTACTTGATTTGTCCTGAGGGTTGTCCAGGTAAGAAGAATGCTTGGAAAAAGACAAGTATGAGTATAGGAATGGCATAGATCCATAAAGGAAATTTTGGTGGCTTCTTGCCGTCACCTTTGCCAGCACCCTTTCCAGCGCCTTGTTGAGGCCGGTTTTGAGCACTTCGACCCGCAGAATTTCCCTGAGAAGCTGAGTTCCCTTTTTTGGCTCCCCCAATGTTTGGGAGTTTAAACGGTGATTTTCCTTTTTTGTCTTCTGACATCTACGCTTTTAACCTTGTTGAGTGGCTCCGAATATAACGTTTTTTCGACCGACTTCGTTTGTCGAGGTAGGACTACTGTGCTGATTCTTCGTTTGCAGCATGCATGAGGATCCCATCTTTGTGGTGGGACACACGACCTATAACGTTAAATAACCCTTCAGCGTTTTTGAGTTTGCTGGTTTCTGACTCAGGAATGATAAAAACAAACTCATAATCCTCCCCACCAAGCAATGCATATCGGCTCACATCCTCCTCTAATTCATCTGCCACTTGGCGCGTCTCAAGCGAAATAGGAAGTGCGCTTTCATAGAACTCAAACCCACAATTCCAGCGACTCGCCAGAGTTTGTAACTCATTATGCAAACCATTCTTCAAGAGTGCATGGTGAAAACGCAGTGTTGGGTGTTGATCAAGAAGTGACGACATCGCATCTGCATACGCCTGGTTTGGCATAGGGGCAAGCTGTTTTGCAACAACCACTTGGTATGGCTCAAGATCCGGTTGGAGGGTTTGCTCGAGCTGAAGTTGGGCCTGTGTGGCCTCTTGCCAAATTTTCTTTTCACGAAGTAAGACCCTAAGACCAGCAAATGCCGCACCAAGCTCCCCAGTGACACAAAGTACGTCTCCAGGTTTGGGGGAGGGATGATCGTGGGTAGGATGATCTTGGGAGGAAGCACTCTCGCGAGAAGAAGCACTTTCATGGCCAACCGGCGAAAGTGAGCCTATCGTGGTAAGTGCAACCGAGAGGGCTGTCGAGGCGGGTTGCAAATCCATGGAATCTAAAAGGCATCCCGAACGAGTGGATGCTTCGATGAGACCCTCCATCCATTGGTGGATTAGCTCTACACTCAAGTGATTGGGCGCTGCGATTACTGAGCTAACATGCGAAGGCTGGGCATGCTTAGCCACCAACTCTGACCAAGCAGCCGTGAACGCTTTTTGTGCCAAGCCTTGCATCGGTTGATACGTAAGATCGAAATGGACGCCATCTTGAAAGAAAACCGTCGAGGACGTGAGTCCATGCCGTTGATTATTACTGGCTAGCGAATTGATACCGGCTCGTTGAGCCTGGAGTGACTCCCTAAAACCTTCACGAAGCTGGTCAGCACCAACTTCTTGAATGGTCTGAAATGACATGGATTATATCTCGCGCTTGGTCGAGTAGTTGATGCGCAAGGTTCCTGCGTGACGCAATTCCTGCGTTACGTCGGTAATGAGTCCAAAATCTGAATCTCTATCTACTCGCAACGAAACAATTAGCCTTGGTTGCTCCATCAGCTTATCGTACATAATGGTGCGTATGGCGTTGATATCCTCAACGATCGCATCGTCAATCTGAACTTTTGACTCTCCTACTTCGGTGGGACCAAGACGCTCTGGGCCAATATAGATATAGCTTACTAGACGCTTTTGCTCGATTTTCTCGATGTTCTCAGCTTGTGTGTAATCGATTTGTACTTTGAGCTCGACCTCTCTCAAGACTGTCGTCACCATGAAGAAAATCAAAAGCATAAAGACCACATCAGGCATGGCCGATGTAGGGACATCTTGCTTCGTATTCGCTGATTTCTTTTTAAAATGTGCCATAACTGGGCGTGCGTTAGTGTCCTGCGACTATTCGTTATGAGTTTCCCTCGTCTGGTTCAGCAATCGAAATCTTCTTAGGATAGACATCTTTTGCAATCGACTGGTATTGCTCGGATGTCTCTTCCAATGCATTAAATGGCACACCATAAAGAGCGCGTGCTTCCTCATCACGAAGCTCGTTATACGCACCAATGACCTCATCAAGCATGTTGATGTAGATATTGTAGGGAGTTTGGCGATCCGTTTTTATAGAGATAATCGCATCCGTTGGGTCTTCCGAGAGATTTTCAACACAAGGGTTACCTGGCTCACAATTGGTGATAAAGTCTTTGACCTTTTGTTTAACCTCCGTGATAGACGAAGGTGTTTCATCTAAGAGTACCAATCCTTGAGCATTCACCAAAATATTGAGCAGGTTTCGCTCTTTGATCGGTGGAGGGTCAATATTCTCATCTGGGATGGGTGGTAATGTCAATCCAATGCCAGTGTCCACGTTGATTGTTGTGGTAACTAAGAAAAAGATGAGCAGAAGAAATGCAATATCCGCAAGCGATGAACCCGGAATTTCAGGATCTGGACGTTTTTTCTTGTTGAGTAGTGCCATGTTGGTCCCTATTACCTAAAGACTCCACGAACCGTGGTCAATGTGACGCCTACGACCATAAGAACCATCATTACAACAAGTGTAATGACACCAGCTTCCTGCCCTGTGCCGGTTGCGACGAATGAAACGCCGAATACAACAAATGGTACAGCAAAAGCAGCGATCGACTTAACATCTGTCTGACCCCCGAATAGACCTTTAACGCCAGAGGCTAACGCGATGAGGAGTGCACCACCGAGCAGAGCAAAGGCAATGATCATGGCGATAAGTCCCTGGTTGGTAAGTGCCACTACAAGCGCGACGACAAGGGCAATCGGTATAGTAAACGTTCTGAGTAATTTCATGTTCTTGATTCCTTTGAGGGTACGTTGAGCGCCAATCTTAATATTAACGCGTATTACGCAACGTGTTCCAGATTAGTCGGCGAGGATTTTTTTTCCTTGCTTCATAATGGCAAGTGAATCGATGAGTGCAACAGAGCTCTCCTCCATTTCTGCAATCATACCATCAATCTTGCTCACACAGTAGTTATACCCAACCTGAAGGATAATACCCGCAAGAAGTCCACCGGCAGTTGTCAAAAGGGCGATTTTAATCCCTTCGGCAACAAGACTTGGAGAGATATCCGCTGCAGCCTGAATCGCATCAAATGCTTCAATCATCCCCACTACAGTTCCAAGGAACCCTAGAAGAGGTGCAGTTGCGATAAAGAGTGACAACCATACAAGTCCTTTCTCAAGGAAGCTCATTTCGATAGAGCCAAAGGTGGAGATGGCTTTTTCCGCAGCGTCGAGTCCTTCTTCCGCACGAAGGAGGCCAGCTTGAAAGACAGAGGCAACCGGGCCACGTGTGTTTGCGCAAAGCTCAATGGCTGCATCCACGCCGCCATTATCAAGTGCTTCTTGCACCTCGCGTGTAAATTTCTTGGTGTCGATATCTGCAAGGTTGAGCGTAATGATACGTTCAAGGAAAATGGCAAGCCCGAGGATAAGCGCAATCAATACAGGCCACATCCAAGATCCACCTTCATTAAATTTTTCTACGATGACATTAAAAAATCCAGCATCTGCTCCTGATTGAAGAAAAAAGAGAGCGATTGTTTCCATAGTGTGACTCCAGAGAATGACTTTAATTAGTGGAGAGTTAGTTAAGGACTGATATTAGTCTATTCTATTTAAAAACTCAAAGAGGGATTTGATTTTTTAACATTTAGACAAAAAATATGGATCCATATTTAGACACAAATTATAGAATCCATCGGGCTGTTGCTTGGACGGTTTGACGCAAAGAAGTGGCTCTATCTCGGCCGAATGGGTCATTTCCTACCCAGACTCCGACGGACCGCAATCCTAATTCAAATTCACCAACCTCGCCTTGAATATCAATGGACCAACCACCACTCACCCCTTCTCCTACCCCTTGTGTGAGTTCAAAATTGACAAATGGATTAGTTGAGGGAGTCGATGAAATCCATTGACCGTGTATGGATGCACGCGTTTGAAGCCGAGTGGCGGTGAAGGATCGGACCGTGAATTCAGCTCGGTGGCGTTGGCTGTGGGGGGTGTTGCCTTGAGAGGATAGAGTGCTCCTCTCTTGGGAAAATTGTGAGCCTATGTTTGCTTGAAACGTGAGGGATCTAGAGCGTCGTTGCGACCATTGGAGCATAAGATGAGTTCGGGTTAGGTCAAAGGAGCGATTTGAAAAGGCTCCTGATGTGACTTGGTTCGATTCCCATGACACGCTCGGTGTCCATGTGGTGTTGGCTTGATGCTCCCAGGTTGCTGAAAGCTTCAATGCTAACTGTGCGTTGTCTTCTATCCCTCGACCGGCATCACGTAATGATTGTGTATAAAGTCCTTGAAATGAGAATGTTTGAAATGACACCGAAGATGCTGCATCTTCTTGAGCAGGCACATTTTGAGCAGGCATATTTTTACCTGCAGGCGCGTTCCACTGAATCGATTCATCAATCGTAAACCGACCTGTGCGTGTCGTTTGGTGATTCAAAAACAAGCTGGGGTCGAACGTAAGCAGGCTCACTGGGTTTTCAATCCTTGATTCCTCAACCAGTCGTATGGCCGATGTCCACTTCCAGGGCGAATTTGAGCCTCCATTTTGATGTTGCCACTGTACTCTAAGCGTACTGAGGGGTTCAAATTCTGTACTGATTAATTGGCGGAGGATATATTCACCTTCACCAGGAACGAGGGCGGGAAAGAATTCATCAAACTGCTCTACACCATCCTGATTCACATCATCCCAAATATGCGTTCCAAATTGAGGCCCAACAAAGACGTAGCTGAACGATTGCGTAGGTCGTTGCTCCGCATCGAGTTGGATCAACACGAGCCCCTGATCTTGGGTTGGGGTGATGCCATATCGCGTTTGATGAAACAGATTAACCTGTGTCGCCTGATCTTGATTGACTCTCCATTCCATACGTTGCTGGGTTCGAGTCGTAGGATTTAGTTGCCATAAAACCTCGCCGCCCAAGCCACGAATGCGTTCTTGTTGAATCCACAGGGATGGATCCACAAGAGATGGGCGGTTCAGCACTCTCAATCGACCATAAATCGAGAATTCAACCAAGGAGGTTTGAACACCAATTCGTGGTTTAAGGTCTATACGTTGTAATGAGTCTTGTAAGGTTTGGCTTCGGTATTGGCCTTCCCATCCAAGAAACCACTCACGAGTCAAGGGTATACGTCCAGTGGAGTTGATAGATGTGCGTTGGCCAACATCTTGCCATGCGGTATGCTGCAATTGGAGGGATGCTTTTTGGCTCGTGAACTCAGATTGATGGGCCCACCCTTGATAACCGCCAAGGGTTAACCACTGGTTTTGGGTCATGAGTCGAACGCTTGATTTAGCCGATTGCCAAGAGGCCGACTGCTCAAAAGACGCTTCTTGAACCCCCAAAGCTCGCGTAGACGCAATACTAGGGCCTGGTTTGGGCGTGGGCGCACTCTGGCCTGGGGTTGTGGGTATATCTGAGAATCTGGCTGCAGACGTTGAGGTTGACGTGGTCACTGCGTCCTCAAGGCCTAGTCGCCAAGCATACATCGGGTCGCGGATGGGGTCCAAGGTTTCAAATCGCTTTCCTGTAACTCGTACTTCAAGACCCAGGTGACTACCCCCCCCTGCCACCTGGAGAGAGTCCCCTTGCAAGACCACCCAAAAGCCTTGATCGATATTATCCTGGTCATCAAGGGAGGAAAATCGGTTCGCATCCACATCACTCACCGCCCATTCACCAGTCAGGCTCCAAGAGGGATGGAGCTGTGTGGTGGCGGCAAGAGTCAGTAGTTGCCTCGAGGCAGGTGGCTGAGCCTGCAGTATGGGTTCATAGGAGCCTTGCCCCTTCCCGACCCAAGTGTAAATGATGCCGTTTATTTCATCAAGGAGTCGTCTATAACTCCCCAACCCTTCACCTAAGTTCGAAAAACGGACTCGATACACTGCCAAAGGATCTCCAGGTCGATACGCATAGTATGTTAGGGCAGCGCCGTTAATCACTGTGTCTACTTTTACGTAGAGAGGAAAAGTGGCGTCCTCAAGTTGCCCCACCGAATCGGCCCCCGAAATCCCTACGTTTGCAGAGGGGTCACCCAATATTTCGAAGGCATCTGAACGCTCTGACTCATTCGCATCGGCTTCTCTGAGATAGGAGGCTGTCAATGAGAGTCGACCCGACGCCAGCCCCTCTACTGTAGATTGAGCTTGGATTAGGGTGCGTGTGTAGTTTTGAGTGATATACTGAAACTCAATCCTCAAGATATCAGTCGATGAGAGCACCTCCGAGCCTGTGTATGTAATCTCAGCAAAGGCTGCGTCTAATGTGTACCCTTGATCTACACCTCGCTGAAGTCGTTGACCATTGAGCCACACTTTTTCCGTCCCTGGAAGAATGATAATGGAAGACTCATTATACTTTCCTTGAAGTGGATATGGCCCTCGTATTCCTTCCTTGGGCTGAATGGTGAGCTCGTACATTTCCCCACGTTGGGCGGCCATCGACAGAATCGACCTATGGTTCGTTGAGGCTGAGTCTGGCTGGATTAAGATACTGGCACCTTGCAACATCCGCTTGACAGGGGTAAATCGCGTTTCTGCGTAATCTATAGAGACATCCCCAAGAGCTGCTGCTCCCAAACTTGATGAGTATTCAATCCGTAGTCGGTCCAATTCAGCCAAGGATTGCGTTGCCCCATCAGGCATAATGGGAATATTTCTGTCATTAAGCTGAGCGCTGAGTTGACCATCCTCGCCTATGGGCCCTTCAATGAGAAGCTGCAACTCACCATCCAGCGTCGCTTGTTGATTGGACCCTGTCAAAATGGATCTGGATAATGAACCTGTTGCGCGTAGGTTTGATTGTTGGATGGGCTGGGAATCAGCCAAAGAGGAATAAGCGTCAAGGGGAAAATTTCGTGCGGTTAAATCTAATCTGGTTGAATCTTGGCCAGCAGAATCAGTTCGCGGGTTTACAAATCTTGGGACGACTTCCAAGCGGACACACGTAGAGTCGGATGACGGGCAGGGTACCTGCTGGACTTGAATGGAACGAGTTGTGTCTGTCTGAGTGGTATCTGGAAGAGATGTGTATGAAACGGCTCTAATTGTAGGAATTGTGGGAACCGCTTGACCTAAACTTGCACGCGGAGGCCAAAAGGCTAGTACAATAAGGCAAAAAAACCCAAATAAAATCGTGGACTGCGTCAAATAGCTTATTGAAAGCTCAAGAAAGCTTCTACTCTTCGATCCCCTTGTCAAGAAACGAAATAAACTCCTCTGCAGGGATATAACCAGATACTTGTGCAATTTTTTGAGAGCTAGTCCCATCTAGAAGTACATAGGTTGGAAGAGCAACGGTTCCAGTTAGTTCAAATTGCCTTTTTTGGAGCTCTGGGCCCTTGATGCCATCGTCTGTGTAGAGTCTTACTTTGATAAAGTTCTCGAAACGAGACGATACTTCTTCAAGTGGAAACACTTGTGTCTCCATCGCTCGACAATTGGTACATGTATAACCTGTAAAGTCGATAAAAATTGGCTCACCTGTTTCTTGGCCAAGTGCGAGTGCCTCATCCAAGTCGTCGAGCCACCCCTCTTCGGCTTCCAAACTCGTCCCAGGTTCACCTCGAGGGGCTTGGAGCATGACGGATCTCACCACACTGACATCTGTAGCCTGTTTGGGTGGTAACCATGCATCCCAAAGCCCTAAAGACGCCCCCAAAAGACCAGGTATTAGGTAGATTGAGAATACTAAAAAAGGTAAAGAGAGTGCAAAGCGAGGCATGCTAATGGATGTTGGACGCTTCTCATGCCCCATTGCGTACAATCCCAAGAAATACCCAGCTGCCAGCAAGCTTAGCGCAATCCAAATCGAGATGGCAAACGGACGTGAAACAATCCCCCATTGCCACACTAAGTCGGCATTAGAGATAAATTTCACTGCAGCCGCAAGCTCGATGAATCCCAGAGCAATTTTGACCCAGGTCATCCAGGTGCCACTTTTAGGAAGGGATTCAAGCCATGATGGAAAGATGGCAAGCATCACAAAAGGGGATGCAAAAGCTGCAGAAAAGGCGATCATCCCCATGATGGGGGCAAACCACTGGCCTGTTGCGGTTGCTGCAATCACAGCTCCCACAAAGGGTGCTGTACAAGAGAAGGATACAGCACTGATCGTTAAGGCCATAAACAGGATTCCAATCCAGCCTCCTTTTTCGTTGGACTGAGTGTTTAACCAGTTGGTAAACTGATAGGGCAACTGAAGCTCAAAAAAGCCAAGAAGACTCAAGCCGAAAAGCAATAAGACGCCACCAATGAACAGATTAACCCAAGGATTGGCAGCAAATTGATTGGCACCAGATACCCCAATTATGAGGGATAATAAGACGCCTAGAATGGTAAAAGTGGCAACGATGAAGAGGCCAAAAAGTAGTGCGGGGCCTGTTGATCCTCTCGACGTCTTGGTCACGTTCACGGCTGAGGAAGTAGAATCACTGCCTGACTTGGCATTACCCTGTGGAGATTGCTTCGTAAAATAAGATACCGTGAGGGGCACCATGGGAAATACACAGGGTGTGAGAAGTGCAGCAAAACCTGCTGTAAGGGCAATCCAAATGAAGGCCAACCACCCAGATTCTGCTAGGTCATTGGTGCCAGGGGGTGACAGACGAGGCGTCGTCGAGGCGGAGGATTCACCCCCCACCAAGACCCCTTCTTCTACTGTAACGGTGATCTCTTGATCAGCTTGGAGGTCTGCAAGTGTGAGCCCATTGACACGTTGTATGGGTAACTCCAGCGTCTTGGTTTTGGGTGGCAGGCACGATCGGTCGTCGCAAACCTGATATCGAACTGTGATGGCTGCAACAGGGATCGTGGTTTCAGAGAGTTCGCCGATAAGGACGGGTACTTCAAAAGAAGCTTTTGAGGTATGCCATGCTACTTCAGCATCAAAATTGGGGTCAAACGCCAAGTCTGGTTCTGATTCAGAGACATCACCAGCCAGCCGTAGTAGGCCGTCACGAACAACACCAAACTGGGTAGGAATGGGACCCGATTCTGGATCTAGGCTTACCGCATAGAGATGCCAATTCCCATCAATGGTCGTCTCCAAGGATACATCCAAGGTCTGACCTGATGTGACATCCGTGGGAACA
>DDIC01000082.1:7808-17688 GCA_002338335.1 Bacteroidetes bacterium UBA1860 | reverse complement strand
GCACTGAGGACAGCGAGGGTACTAAGCGCCCAAAGAAATGCCCATCGCATAGGTCAAAGATTATTCTTCTGCGGCGACCACGGTGAGTGGAAGATACGCCTTGAGTTCACCTACAAGGGCGATAACAGCCTTGAATTCACCCGTTGTTTTGATCTCATCTTCAAAGGTGATGTTCTTGCGATCGATATCGAATCCTTTCTCTGTGAGAAGCTCAGCAATTTGACGATTTGTCACACTTCCAAAGAGCTTGTCTTCGTCACCCACATTAACTTCAATCGTGAGTTGTGTCTTCTCAATCATCTCCTTGAGTTTCTCGGCATCTTGAATGGTCGCAGCAACTCTGCGTTCAATCGCTTCACGCTCATTCTCTAGTGTACGAAGTGCTCCAGGAGTTGCAAGAACAGCCTTTGATTGTGGAATAAGGAAGTTCCGGCCATAACCAGGCTTCACATTCACAACATCGCCTTCATTGCCTAGCTTTTCGATCGATTCTTTTAAAATAACTTTCATGATAGACGTAGGTCAGGTTTAGCGGATGTTTTCAGCAACGTATGGAAGCAAGCCAATGAAACGTGCACGCTTGATCGCTGTTGCAAGTTGGCGTTGATGCTTTGCACTATTTCCAGTCACACGACTTGGGAGGATTTTGCCTTGGTCATTGATGAATTTCTCAAGGGTATCCGTCTGCTTATAGTCAATGTACTCAATGCCAGCAGCTGTGAACTTACACTCTTTGGTCTTGAGATTATTCTTTTTGGGATGTGTAGGGTTCTTAATCATGCTTGGGCCTCTTCAGGAACAGTTTCTTCGACTTCAAGAATCGTGGGTAGATCACCCTTTTTGATGAGCTCACGATGGCGCTTCATTTTGGCGTCATATTTTAGAGCTAGATGGCGAAGAATATGGTCATGTATGTTAATCTGGCGCTCTAAAACTGGCAATACAGCTCCAGGGCCTGAAAAATACATGTTCACATAATAGCCATTCGTTTTGCCTTCCATTGGAGTGGCAAACTTTTTTAGGCCCCATTCATTTACTTCTTCAATTTTACCGCCTTCAGCTTCGATCCAGCCGTTCACGGTTTCGACCAATTTTTTGGTCTCATCTTCCTCCAAGACGGGAGAAAGGACATAGGTCACTTCGTAGAAATCAGACATGTTTTTTGGTTCTGTGGATGTTTTCGGTGAAAACAGTCATCATATCCCTCGATTGATGACAGATTTTAAATATACAAGGATTTTGAAAAGGAGACTAATTTATCGGCTTATTTCATGTTTGGAACATGTAATAGGGCGTACCTCACATTAGTGTCGAAATCCAATCTAGAAGCGATGGCCATGGCATCAGGGCATCTAATCCAAAATGGAGCGTCCCAGCTGCAAGTATGGAAACAGCGAGTACCAAGCCCCATCCAAGATCTTCCTTGGGTTGCGTCGATTCACCCTCTTCAAAATAAGCCTGCCCGATGACCCGCAGGTAAACAAAAGCACCCACGATTGCAGATACGATGGCAATCACAGTCAGGGTGACAAATCCCGCCTCAATGGCCGCAGAAAAGACGAGATATTTACCAAAAAATCCTGCGAGAGGGGGAAATCCTGCCAGTGAAAGCATAAACAGGGATAACAAAGCCACGCGACGAGGTGCCACACGCCCTACCCCCTTGAGTTGGTCCATAGATGTGTCGGTCCAGCCAAAGGTTCGCTCAAAGTGGGCAATCATCGCAAATGCGCCCAAATTCATGAGCGTGTATGCCACAAGGTAAAACATTATCGCTGTGAATGCCTGAGGTGTCCCAACGACAAACCCGATTAATACATATCCGGCGTGACCGATGCTGGAAAAGCCAAGAATCCGCTTAAGGTCCTGCTGTGCAATGCTCGTTAGGTTACCAATGACCATACTCAGTATGGAAATCCAATACAATGCAGATAGCTGAGCCGAACCTGACGTGGAGACATCGGCGCTGGAGAGTAATGGACTCAAAAGCACCCAAAAAGCTCCAAAAGCAGCCACTTTGGATGCTGTAGACATAAAACCTGCCATGGCCGTTGGAGAGCCTTGGTACACATCTGGCGTCCACATATGAAACGGTACAGCAGACACTTTGAAAAAGAATCCAACCAACATGAGGCCAATTCCTGCACGGAAAAATAAGGTCTGGGTGACTTCGGGAGATGCTAAGGCCACTGCCTCAAAACCCAAAGACCCCGTGGCACCATAGATGAAGGATATCCCATATAACAAGAATCCCGATGCAAAGGCGCCCAAAATAAAGTATTTAAGCCCCGCCTCTACCCCATGACGTTCATTTTTGTACAAGCCCGCTAGCACATAGAGAGCAATGGACATGGTTTCAAGACCCACGAACAAGAGCAAAAGATGGTTTGATGCCACAAAGGCAAGCATACCGGTGATCGCGAACAGAAGCATCGCATACACTTCGGGTGAATGGGCGCGACGCCCTTGCATGACCTCCTGATTCACCAGCGTCGTCACAATTCCTGCAAATAGAATGATTGCCGTCAAGAACGATGTAAATGAACCTGAACGAATCATCTCGGTGAATGCCACACTTGCCGGCAAACTCGACTGCCACAATGCAGCGCCAAAGGCAGCTAGGAGAAAACCTAGCGTCGCCGTCAGAACAACCTGCTTATTGGCTCGAAATGCACCTAGCATCATGACGAAAATGCCGCCAACTGCGGTTAAAAGACCCGGTAAAAATGCGAGAAGATCTGTGGTCATGGGTTCAAAAATCGACGTGTTTGACAGGTGCGCTGTGGATCATTAGGGTGTAAATAGTGCATCTATTGCTTGAGCCAATGCGATATCTAGCGCGGTCACTTTGTCTCCTGCATCGTGTGTGGTTAATCGAATCGATACTCTATTATAGACATTTGTCAATTCAGGATGGTGCTGCAAAGCCTCTGCCTCAAACCCAATAGCCAAGAGTAATTGCATCGCCTCACGAAAATCCCCTACGGTAATCGTACGCGTAAGAGCGTCATTCTCAAATTTCCATTCTGGAAGCATCTTGAGTTCTTGAGTGAGTTCGTCGTTCGTTAAGGCTTGGGCTGGCATAGGATGGCGTTATTGGGGAGATTACGATGTGGTTACTCAATTTGAAGGAAGGGATACTGAAGGGTTTACACCAGAAAGACCAAAATCCGAAAGGACCTGTTGGACATACTCCTGCATTACGACTGTCCATTCTTGTGAAAACTGCGTAAACGTGGGTGATTGAAAGCCAATCCACACCATCAAGATTACAAATAACCCAAGGATCCACCCTTTTGGTAGAGTCGATGAACTCGTGACCTCTGAATCCAATGCGTGTTGAGGGGTTCCAAAGAGAGTGAATTTCAAGAGTCTTAAGGTGTACATCGCTGCAAGAATCACTGCAAAGGCAGCAAGAACCGCATAAAGAGTTGAGCCGAGTTGTGCTGAATTAAACGCCCCAGAGAGAATCATAAACTCACCCACAAACCCATTGAGTCCTGGCAATCCAATCGACGCCATGGAGGCGATCACGATCATGGTCGCAACGACAGGTCGTGTAGATGCGACACCACCATGGTCCATAAGATTACGACTTGGATTCAAGGCCATGATGTAGCCAAATCCAAGAAAAAGAGCCGCTGTGGTGAGGCCATGGTTTACCATTTGAAGAATGGACCCTTGGATTGAGGGCTCATTCCATGCAACAAGTCCTAGTACAATGAATCCCATGTGGCTCAAGGAGGAAAATGCAAGGATCTTTTTGATATCGGTCGTGGTGATCGCAATCATCGCACCATATAGAATGCTGAGGACCGAAAGCGTGGCTATCCATGGCGTCACGGCTTCAAAGAGTACTGGGAAATAGGGAATCACAAAGCGAACTAGCGCATAGGATCCAAATTTCACCATAATGGGTGCCATAAACAGTACCGCTGGGATCGGCGCTTGAGCATAGGCGTTGGCCTGCCAACTATGAAACGGAAAGAGCGGAATCTTGATGGCAAAAGCGAATAAAAAGGAGCCAAAGACCCAGAATGGCAACTCCTGAAACAACGGAGCAGCTGCCATTAAATCGTCAAAATGAGTGGAAAATGAGATCCCCTCGATGAGGGTGGCTGAGGTGAATCCAACCGTTAACACACCCACTAGCATTAGCAAGGAACCGACCAAGGTATAGACCACAAAACCGTAGGTGGCTGAGGTGCGATCTTCGTCACCCCAAATCCCGATAAGAAACGCCATTGGGATAAGGGCAAGCTCAAAGAAGATGTAGAACAGAAACAGGTCTTGAGCAGCAAATACGCCCAAAGAAGCCCCCAAAAGGATCAAAAGAAGGCCATAAAACGCATTGTTGGTACGTGAAAACACCTGAGGTGCTGTGAGGATTGCTATCCAGCCAATGAAGGAGGTCATGGCAAATAGGAGAATGCTTGCTCCATCCAGTCCTACGACATATCCAAGACGAACCGTGTCGGAGAGCGTTGCCCCAAATGATGCAAATTGGACCGTAGCTCCATAGGTCGGCATAAACTGCAGGGCCAAAATAATCGACAGTATCAAGGAAAATGTCGAAAACACGATGGCCATCACGCGACCACGTTTGGGGCTTCCACAAAGAAATAACAACACGGATCCTACAAAAGGAATCCACATAGACAGGTTGAGCAGCCAAGGAAGGATAAATTCAGGTACCATTATGGGGCCCCTCCTATGGTAGGTCCTAAGATCATCATGGCGAGGACAAATAAGACGCCCAGAAGGATAAAGACGGCATAATTTGTGATCAGGCCAGCTTGGAGCATCCGAAGAACGCCTCCACTGACTCTTGTAGTCACACCAAAAAAGGCCACCACACCACCTACGCCAAAGCGATCGATGGGCTCAAGAATGTTCTTGCACGCCCACTGGACAGGTTGACCCACCACACGTTGATAAAATTCGTCGAGTAGATACCGTTCACGACAGGTGTTGTAGAATTCACCAAATCGCTCTTGAAGCCTTTGATCCGTGGCCTCCCATTGCCCCTTGCCATAGAGACGCCACCCTGTAAACACCCCTGCAAAAGCGACTACAATGGAGCCACCCATTAACAACCATTCAGTGAGGTAAAGCAACGTGACTTTAATGTCAGCAGCTTGTGCATAAATCCACTCTTTGAGCAGGTGAATGTGAGCTTCTTGGCCTGTGATTGATTCAACTACAAAATTTGGCAGGCCTATCCACCCAATAATAATTGATCCGATCGCAAGCTTCCACAGGGGAAACGTCATCGTACGAGGTGATTCATGAAAGGCTGCGGACGCGCCGGGTAATTTTGACTCTAAGCGACTCTCTCCATGGAATGTGGTGGCTGTAAGGCGGACCATGTAGAACGCCGTCATGAATGCTGTGACCATCCCAAGAACCCATAATACGATATACAGTGGTCCAGCAAACTCACCCATGCCCGCGTTAAAGGTATGCATCAGGATTTCGTCCTTGGAGAAGAAACCAGCTAGTGGTGGAATCCCTGCAATGGCAAGGGTGCCGATCCAAAAGGTGCGAAAGGTGGTTGGCATGGCATGGCGCAATCCACCCATGAGGCGGATGTCTTGAGGATCCAACTGTTGAGATGCCTCGTCTTCATGGGATGATCCTTGCAAGCCGCTACGCTTCGTTCCATGTTTCGCATCAATGGCATGCTCCATCGTATGAATGACCGAGCCACTTCCGAGGAAGAGAAGAGCTTTGAAAAATGCATGGGTCACCACATGAAAAATGGCCGCAACAAATGCGCCTGAACCCAGCGCTAAGAACATGAACCCGAGTTGAGACACCGTAGAATAAGCGAGTACTTTTTTGATATCGTACTCCGTAATGGCGATGGTTGCGGCGATGAAGGCCGTGAATGCACCCACAACCGCCATGATCATCATTACCTCTGGGGATAGCACAAACATCGGGGAAAGACGCGTGACCAAGTAAAGACCTGAGGTGACCATCGTGGCCGCATGAATGAGCGCCGAAACGGGCGTTGGGCCTGCCATGGCGTCTGGAAGCCATACAAATAACGGGAATTGCGCACTTTTGCCCGTAGCACCAATAAGCATAAGAAGTCCAACCCAGAAAAGGGTGTCTTGGGACATGCCATCCACACCCTCCAGTATACCTTCAAATTGGAGCATTCCTATATCCTTGAGCAACAAAAACATGGCCACTAGAAATGCAAAATCACCAATGCGGTTAAATATAAAGGCCTTGTTGGCTGCATCTGTGTTGGTTGGTTTTTTAAACCAAAATCCAATGAGTAGATAGGATGCGAGCCCAACCCCCTCCCATCCAATGAATAAGACAAGCAGATTGTCTGACATAACCAATTGAAGCATCGCAAAGATGAACAGGTTGAGGTAAGCAAAAAACCTCCATGCACCTACTTCATGCTTCATATACCCTATGGAATAGATATGAATCAGCGTCCCAATGCCAGTGATCAGCAACGCCATGGTGATGGATAATGGGTCAATCAAATAGGCAAGATCCACCGACCACTCCCCTGCCTCAAGAAACGTTCCAAAATGGACGGTAAAGGCTCCTGACTGAAGCACGGTCCAGCCGAGATAAAGGGTCGCAAGAAACGGGATATAAACTGCGGCAGTGGCCAACACTCCAAAGGGTGTACGGTGTTGGCGCCACGACTCTTTAGATAGTCCTGCTAGGCCCAAAGCAAGAGCGCCGAGAGCAGGAAGACCCAAAAGAACAAGAGCAATAATCGTGGTTAGTGACATAATGAAGGGATTCAGTCGGGTGAAGAGTTTCTTGCTTCATCGCGCGTACAATCTTGATCGTTTTCTTACGCACAGGAGCACCGTCCACATCACGACCCTCAATCAAAGTGGGCTAAAATTAGTGATAAATTAACCATTAAACACCCCAAATCTTTTGAAGGAAAGTCTGGGTTTTTCCTATTTTCAAGTTCGCAATCGGTTGATTGAGGCTTTTATCTAGCTTGTGATTTCTGTTGGGTAATGCGCCTTGACCTTCTACTTCCACCGCTTCAATGTGAACGTTTTAACCACTCCATAGTGAACCGAGACACTGCTGTTCGATTTGTCTTTTCTTTTGTTGCGTTAATGGTATTCTGGGTCGTGTTGAGTGGTTTCTTCGACGCGATGCACATTGGATTTGGTGCCTTGAGTGCACTCATTGTGTTGGCTACGTTCAATTCAATTCGAACCGTCCATTTCTTTGAAGATCAACGAGATGCTATTACAGCGGTGCGATTTCATAAGTTTATAGCGTACGTCCCGTGGCTAATTGTTGAGATTGTAAAGTCAGCCATTCATGTTGCAAGCATGATTATCCATCCAAAAATGGACATCGAACCCAGCATGATTACCTTCAGGGTAGACTTGCCGAGTGCTCATGCTAAGATGGTCTTGGGCAATTCCATTACACTGACGCCTGGTACATTAACCGTTGACATCAAAGGAGATCGTTTTGTGGTGCACGCTCTCTCTCCAACAACCTATGCAGGGATTGTGGATGATTCTCTGCCCCGAAAAGTGCTCGGTGTCTTCTCCCCGGAGGATCACCCCGTGGTTCATGATGTAAGTATCACTCACTCCAATCGCCACCTTCCAAATTTATAAACCAATGCAAACGTTTTTGTTGGTGGCTGCAACCGTCTTGATGGTGGTGATTGTGATTCCACTTGTGCGAGTTTGGAAAGGACCTACGGTGTTTGATCGTCTTCTTGGGGCCAACGCAATGGCCACCAAAACGATTGTGCTGATTGCAATGATTGGGTATTTCTATGATCGCATCGGGATGTTTATAGATATTACCCTGGCGTATGCAGCACTTGGCTTCATCTCATCTCTCGCATTGGCAAAGTATATGACAGCGGAAGCTCATCCGGAGGAAGCTCAAACGGAGGAGAAAGATGAGTGATTTTACCGTTTTAGAGTGGATTTCGGCAGTCTTTATCGTGCTGGGTATTGGATTTATGCTCATTGGGAGTATTGGGGTGATTCGATTGCCCGATTTTTACTCACGAACCCACGCTGCGAGTAAAACTGACACCCTGGGGATTTTGCTGGTGATTGTCGGGTTAATGATTTTGGAAGGATTTACGATTAATATGGGCAAGCTGGCATTTGTGTTGATCTTTGTGGCTCTGGCTAATCCCATTGGATCCCATGCGCTGGCACGGGCTGCCATGGATAGTGGCCTGAAACCGCTGCTATTTCGCAAAGAAGAATGGGATGGGACATCCGTTATTGCGGACTCGAAGAAGCCATCAATAGTTAAAAAATCTAAACAGTCACCTTCCGGAGGCTCAGTATGATTTGGGAATTTGAGCTTGTGCTGTTTGTCTTTTTGGTCTTTGCTGCTATTGTGGCCTTGGAGGCTCGAAATCTACTGGTCTCCGTGGTGATGCTCTCGGTGTTTAGCTTTTCTGCAGCCCTGCTTTTTGCCTCCATGGGGGCGGTGGATGTGGGATTCACAGAAGCGGTTGTGGGAGCAGGTGTCACCGGAATTCTTTTTGTGATTGCCATCCATAAAACCTCTGCCAAAACAAACGATTAACGATGATGAATCAAGGGTTAAAATGGATGGTGTTGTTGGGATTTGCTGGGCTCATGGGCTGGGGAATGTGGGGCCTTCCGGATCGGGGTGATTTGGATGCACCGATGAATGAAAAAACTACCCTCACTGGGACACCCGCTCCAGCCGCGCATTACATTGAGAAAGCATACAAAGAGGCGAAAACGCCAAACATCGTCACGGTGGTCCTCGGGGATTATCGAAGCATTGATACCCTGGGTGAGGTCGTGGTGGTATTTACGGCAGGTCTCATCTTGATCTTGCTACTCACAAACAGGCGGAAGGTCTCCGCATTGGATGGGGGTGACTCATGAAACGATCATTCGAAAGCCCCATTACATTGCTTGGCGCTCGTGCCTTGGCTCCTTTCATTATGATGTTTGGTCTTTATGTGATTTTTCACGGCCACTACTCTCCCGGTGGAGGATTCCAAGGGGGGGCTTTGTTGGCAGCTTCTGTGTTACTTATGCGAGTCGCGAGTGGATCCAAAACCTCAAGTTTGATTTTGAGCAATGCAGTAACGACGCCCATGGGTGTAGTTGGGGTACTCATTTATTTTGGGACCGGCCTGCTAGCGATGCTACTTGGAAGTAACTTCTTGGATTATGAAGGGCTTCCTATCCCAGGAATGCCCCCCTATTACCTCCGTTACACCGGTATTTTGATCATCGAAGTGGGCGTTGGGCTCGCTGTGATGGCAGCGCTGGTCTTGATTTACGATAAAATGGCCGACGGGGAGGTGACTGAGTGATGGAGATGTTTCTTGCCAATTATGCCTATGGATTTACTCTATTGATTCTATGCATTGGACTCTATGGGATGTTTTTTAAACGGAATCTCGTCAAAAAGGTCATTGGGTTATCCATTTTCCAAGCGGCTGTGATCATGTTTTTTGTGAGTTTGGCGTCAAAAATGGGTGGAACCGTGCCTGTTAAGTGGGATGAAATACCCGTTGAGATGATTGATGGGTACATGAACCCTCTTCCTCACACCTTAATGCTCACCGCGATCGTGGTGGGTGTGGCCACACAAGGCGTCGCGTTTGGCCTGCTTGTGAATATCTGGAACCGATTCAAAACTCTTGAAGAGGATACATTAAACGAAGCCATCCTGGAGGATTCCCGTGATTGAAGCGAATCTGCCAGCTATGTTTGTGGTCAGCTATATCAGTATCTCCTTGCTGATTGTGCTCGCAGGTGTTCGTTTTAAGGAGAGCGCTCAACCTTTGGCAACGTTTGGCGCAGGGGTAGCGGCGGTGTTATCGCTGGTGAGTTGGATTGTTGTCCAAGCC
>DDIC01000082.1:1951-7503 GCA_002338335.1 Bacteroidetes bacterium UBA1860 | reverse complement strand
TTGTTGTCCAAGCCAACACGGAGGCCGGATTGCCTGCCATTCGATATGGATTTGGTGGATGGGCACCACCTATTGGAATAGAATTTGTGCTGGATGGATTGAGTGCTTTTTTCCTGATGGTCGTAAATGGGGTCGCCGCTGTGGTGTTGTGGCATTCAGCTGGCAACCTGGATAAGCATCTTGATGCACATCCTCCCACCTTTTATGCACTGGCATCGTTGTTTCTGTTGGGGCTCAACGGGATGATTCTCACAGGAGATCTCTTTAATCTTTACGTCTTTTTAGAGATCTCGTCCCTTTCGTCCTACGCTCTCATCGCCATTGGCTCCCGTCAAGCACCCCTAGCCGCCTTTCGATATCTAATTTTGGGCACTGTTGGAGGAACGCTTTACTTGATTGGAGTCGGCTTTATGTATGCCATGACCGGCACGCTCAATATGATAGATATGACGACTATCATCCCATTGATTGCCGAGGAGCCCGCCGTGTTGGTGGCGTTACTATTAATGATCGTGGGTATTGGGGTGAAAGCAGCCTTGTTTCCACTCTATGGATGGCTCCCTGAGTCGTATACTCAAACCAATTCCATAAGCTCTGCGCTTATTGCCCCCATTGGGACCAAAGTTGCTGCCTACATCATGATTCGGGTGTTGTTGTTCGTCTTTGGCGCTTCTGGACTAAATGCAGTCTGGCCATTATCGGAAGTGATTGCATACCTCGCAGGGGCCGGTATTCTCTTTGGTTCCATCATGGCCATACTCCAAAAGAACCTGAAGCGGATGCTGGCCTTTAGCTCCGTCTCTCAGATTGGATATATCCTTATGGGCGTTGCTTTGATGAATCCTCTTGCCTTCGCCGGCGCACTCTTTCATGTACTCAATCATGCCATCATGAAGGCCACCTTATTCATGGTCTCCAGTCATTTGGAACGCCAAGAAGAGTCGGTAGATATTCGTGATTTTAATGACAGTTATCGTGTGAAATACCCCTGGACTATGGCGACCTTTACACTCGCGGCGATTTCGATGATAGGCCTCCCTCCCATGGCTGGGTTTTTTAGCAAATGGATGTTGGCGCTTGGGACGATAGAAGCGGATCACTGGGTATTGTTTGGGGTGATCTTATCAAGTTCGCTTCTCAATGCGGTCTACTTTTTTGGGATCCTAGAAAAAGTATATTTACGCCGATCGGGGCAAAAGAAAGCGAGCCAAGCCTCCATGAATGAGGTGAGTTGGGGCATGAGGCTGCCAGCGTTGATTCTTGCACTTGCACTGCTCGGTTTTGGGTTTTTTAATGTGCCTCTTCTTGACATCCTTCAAACCCTATTTCCTGTCTAATGGGCCTTCAACCAGATCTCATACCGCTTTTAGCTGTTTTGGTGTCGCTTTTTGCGATTCCGTTGATTGCGTTGTCATCGCGGCGACCCAATCTACGTGAGTCCTGGACTTTTTTGGCGGCGTTGATCAAGTTTGGATTGGTTCTTAGTCTCATCCCTGGCGCATTACGTGGGGAGACGGTAGGTGGTGCACTGTTTGACATAGCCCCAGGGCTACCTTTTGAGCTCGAAGCCGATCCATTGGGGGTCTTCTTTGCATTGATTGCCTCGGGACTTTGGATTTTTACCAGCGCCTATAGTATTGGCTATATGCGAGGCAATGGGGAGGCGAAACAAACGCGCTTTTTTGCGGCCTTTGCTATGAGCCTCTCCTCGACGATTGGGGTCGCTTTTGCCGGTAATTTGTTCACGTTTATCGTGTTCTACGAGATTCTCACCCTATCCACCTATCCCTTGGTCGTTCATAAGGAGAGTGATGCAGCGATTCAAGCTGCCCGAAAATACCTCACCTATACCCTTACCGCAGGGCTCCTGCTGATGGCAGGGGCAGGCTTACTCTACATGGAAACTGGGACGCTTGATTTCGAAGCAGGTGGATTGAGCGCTCTCATTGACAGCGACATAGCTTCTGGCAAGCTTTGGGTGATCTTCATATTGATGTTTATTGGGGTGGGCGTCAAAGCGGGCGTCATGCCATTACACAGTTGGCTCCCCTCAGCGATGGCGGCACCTACACCTGTGAGTTCACTATTGCATGCTGTGGCTGTGGTAAAATCGGGCGTATTTGGAGTCCTACGTGTAAGTGGATTCATCTTTGGCTTTGGCATTCTACAACAGATGGGTGCCGATGTCCTGATGATGATTCTCTCTGCATTTACGCTGACGGTTGCTTCTTTTCTTGCGTTTAAACAGGATAATCTAAAGCGCCGCCTTGCGTATTCCACGGTTGGGCATCTTTCTTACATCGTCTTAGGCGTGTCATTAATGACCATGTCGGGTGTGCTTGGATCCATATTACACATCGCTGCACACGCCACCATGAAAATTACCCTATTCTTTTGTGCTGGAGCTATTTATGTGAACCTACATAAAGATTCAATTTCACAACTTGATGGTGCGGCGAAAGTGATGCCCTGGACCTTTGCAGCATTCACAATTGGAGCCATGGGGCTGACGGGGATTCCCCCAATCAACGGATTTTTCAGCAAATGGACGCTAGCGCTCGGCACCATCGAAGCTGGGCAGTGGATTCCTCTGGGATTACTCATATTGAGTGGGTTAATGAATGCTGGATATTTCTTCCCCATCGTTGCCAGAGCCTATTTTAAACCTGGAGGTAAGGATCTTGAGGGTCATGGAGAGGCCAATCCTTGGATGGTGGTGCCCCTTGTCTCGACAGCGGTGTTATCGGTGATTTTTGGGCTCTTCCCCAACGCGTTTGTCCACATTTTAGATCTAGCTAGCGTGATCATGGAACAGATTTTTTATTCTGGAGGTGACATATGAGTCGTTCACAGTCTATTGGGCAGTTTGAGGCTGGGCAGTCGGGCATGAAGCCCCCATGGAAGCACTGGTTTGTCGTGGTACCGTTGGCTTTCGCACTCCTAGGCGGCGCTACAGGAGTGATTATCGAGGCTGTATACCTAGCAGATTATGCGAGTCATTGGTGGAACGAGATTCCTGCATTTTATCTTCTTTTTGGACTATTAAGCGCGGTTTTGACCCTAACTGTGGTAATATTATTACAACGGGTACTGCTCCGAAAGCATCATGGAGGTAGCCAGGCATGACGATGGATTCAATCGCAACGTCCTTGGTAAGCCTACCACCTTCAGTTCTCTTAGCTGGGGGTGCCTTGCTAATTCCACTGCTTCCAAGATATTTCCGAGCGGCATGGATGATCTTGTTGAGCATTCTAGGCCTCGCGTTTTTATGGAGTCTACCCGTAGTACAGGCTTCTGAGTTTTGTGTTGTGAGTGCTACTTATGGTAACTATAGTCTCATGCCTTACGTCTCGGATCCACTTGGGCGGTTGTTTGCGAGCATTTTTTTGTTGGTTCTGATCATAGGGTCACTCTATGCCTGGTCATTAGATGATCGAGGCGAAAGTATTGGCACCATGCTTTATGGTGCTAGCGCAGTAGGTGTGGTGCTTGCAGGCGACTACTTGACGCTCTTTGTATTCTGGGAGCTTATGGCAATTGCCTCCACATGGCTTATTTGGTCACGCCGTGAAGTGGGCTCTACAGCAGTTGGCGTGCGATACTTGATCTACCACCTACTGGGAGGTGGATTCTTGCTGATGGGCATATTATTTCAAATTCACTCCACAGGATCTATCCAATTACAACCCTTTACAGAAGGGATCTCTTGGGGAACCATGGGGCAGGACTTGGTGAGCAATCCATCGGGCACGTTAGGTCCCCTGTTTTTGCTTCTAGGTGTTGCTGTGAATGCAGCGGTTGTCCCACTACACGCGTGGTTGCCAGATGCATATGCGAAAGCCTCTTGGACAGGGTCTGTTTTTATGAGTGCGTTGACAACCAAGTCTGCCATTTATGTCATGATTCGGTTATTCCCAGGTCTAGACATTCTGATAGTTGCAGGACTTGTTATGGCTGTTTTTGGCACGATCTATGGGTTATTAAGTAATAATGTGCGTCAGATTCTCTCCTATTCCATTATCGCACAACTGGGCTACATGATGGCGGCTGTCGGTGTTGGCTCTGAGATGGCTCTGAATGGAGCAGCAGCCCATGCGTTTAGTCATATTTTATACAAGTCATTGTTGTTTATGTGTGCAGGGGCCATGGCTGTCTACGCTGGGCGCGCCACACTGGTCGAATGGACAGATTCACAGGATGACAGTATGGATCGTGGTGCTAGCAGTCATACACAGCAGTGGAAAGAACCGGATCACCCCTTGCCATGGGGCCTTTTTGCTCTATACATGATAGGGGCGCTGTCGATATCGGGGGTTCCTCTTTTGAGCGGGTTTATTTCCAAACCGATGATTCTCGAATCGCTTGGCAAGGCTCATCATGAAGCAGGGTTGTTGATTTTGATTGCAGCTTCCATTGGTACGTTTTTGCATACCGGTCTCAAAATTCCCTATGCTATGTGGATCAAACCACGATTGGATAGTGCATCTGGTCTGGTGGATGTTGCTTCACAAAACCACGACGTGGATGACCAAGCATCACCTGAAACTGATGCGCCCCTGACGCACAAACTCCCTTTAAGCCAATGGTTAGCCATGAGTCTAGGTGCAGGTTTGTGCCTACTGTTTGGATTGGCACCAGACCTGCTCTATGGATGGCTCCCTTACCCTGTTAAATTTTCACCTTTTGAGGCTTATCCTATCTCAGAGTCCTTGATGACGCTCTCGGGTGGGTTTTTTGCCTTTGTGCTCTTGCGCAAGTGGCTCTATCGCCCAGGCAGGGTACTTGACCTTGATTGGATCTATCAAAAAGGTGGAGAACCGCTACGAAAAGTTGTGGTGGACACGTCTTGGGCGGTGTTTGGTGCCGTGGATATTGTGGTGCAACGCATGGCCAGCTCCATGACACAGTGGTTCCGTGGAGAAAAAGGGACAGGACCCACTCCTGCTCAACGATTTAACCTAGCTCAACCGTCCATTGAGTCTACCATTGCATGGATTGTGGGTACCATGCTGGTAATCGGTCTTGCGTTGTTTTTGTAGAACTTCTGGTTTAGGCTCTAATGCTGTAGACCAGGCTAAAAGCGCATTAAGGTCAAATTTCGGATATCAACCGAGAGTGTATTACGGAATAACGCAATAATCAATGCGAGCCCAACCACAGCCTCAGCTGCAGCGACCGATAAAGAAAATAGCACCAACATATGGCCTTCTACATTGCCATGATAGGAGCTGAACGCGACCAACGAAATATTCACAGCATTCAGCATCAATTCGATACACATAAATAGTACGATGGCATTACGACGAACCATGACCCCAATGGCACCGATCGTAAACAAGACAGCACTCAATGCGATATACCACTCAATCGATATCATGATGTCCCCTCTTCCACTTGATCCTCAGGTGCGTGCTCAATCACGTCTTGGTGTGTGCCATCGGCATGGGTAAACTCAGCAATCATCATGGCTCCCACGACGGCAGAGGTTAATAGAATGGCGGTCACCTGCAATGGCATTAAGTAGACCGTAAACATTACATCTCCAATGGCCT
>DDIC01000082.1:0-1663 GCA_002338335.1 Bacteroidetes bacterium UBA1860 | reverse complement strand
AACATCTCCAATGGCCTCCACCGTACCTATAGCCTCCGCTTGACCCGATAATTCTGGTAAGATCCCAGCCAGCCCAAGTAGGGAATAGACCACTTGACCAAGCAGAAGTGCACCCACCATAAATGCGCCGATAAACCCAAATCGAGTGTTTTTGATGATATTTTCTTCCTCTTCAACATTCAGCAACATGATCACAAACAAAAAGAGCACCATGATAGCACCAGCATAGACGATCACTTGAATAATGGCCAGAAATTGAGCCCGAAGTAGCAGGTAAAGTCCTGCAAGAGTAAGCAGGTGAAGCACCATGAATAGGGCGCTATTGACAGCACTACGGTTTAAAACCGTGCCGATCGACATGGCGATGGCAAGCAGAGAGAGAAGGATGAAAGCGTATATTTCCATGGCAAGAGTCAAAGGTACCTATTCTACAACATCTACTCAACGAATAAACCATCCAATTGCGGCAGCTCCAATTGCGAGGCAGTACCATCCAAAATGGTGAAAGCTGTTTTGCTTGAGTAGTTTGACTAGCAACGAGAGCGAGGCCAATCCAACAATGAGTGAGGTGAAAAATCCAATCGATAGTGTCCCGATTTGTCCACTCAATACTAGTCCCCCGTCTTGCTGAAGCAAGTCAAGTAGCTCAAGCAGGGTGGCTCCTCCAATAACGGGGATGACCATCAAAAATGAGAATCGTGCCGCTTCTTCCCTTGGCAGTCCAACGAGCAAACCCGCCGTTATCGTGCTCCCCGCACGACTAATTCCAGGCAAAATGGCCAAAGCTTGAAACAATCCCATGATCAATGCTTTACGCCATGTCAAGGTGGAGCGACCTATTCTGATCCAGCGTGTAGATAAAAGCATCAGACCCGTTGCCATCAAAAATCCCCCTACCCACACAGGATTCTCAAACAATTCTTCCAGCGGCTCACGCAATCCCACCCCAACAAACATGGCAGGGAGCATCGAAAGTAGGATCCACCCTACCCAGTGCCATGAAGACTCATGAGCCTGTATGGTATGACTAGGTCTAAAAAAACCCGTCGCAATATTTGTGATGTCTTTTGCGTAGTACCACATAATGCTTCCAAGTGTCCCTGCATGCACCATGATCTCAAAGGTGACGCCTGGCGAGGAAATACCCAATAATTCTTGGGCAAGGACCAAGTGACCAGAACTACTTATCGGCAGAAATTCTGCGATCCCTTGTAAAATGCCCAACAGAACTGCATCAAGAATGCTCATCGCACACAAAAACTCTTATCTTTTATCGTCCTAAAAGTACCAAACAACCAGTAGAATCAACGTATGAATTCAGAACTCGACCAATTAGAAGCAAAAATCAGGGAAAAAAGTGCATTTATCGATGAGATTTACAATGAATTGAACAAAGTCATCGTTGGGCAACGCTATATGATCGATCGTCTGCTGATTGGACTTTTAGCCGATGGACACGTCCTTCTGGAGGGGGTACCTGGGCTTGCCAAGACACTCACAGTGTCCTCTCTGGCACAAGTGCTTCACACAAAATTCCAACGTATTCAGTTTACGCCCGATTTGTTACCCGCTGATTTGATTGGAACCTTGATTTACAATCAAAAATCGGGTGAATTTACGGTGAAAAAAGGGCCTGTTTTCTCAAATATCATTTTGGCGGATG
>DDIC01000008.1 GCA_002338335.1 Bacteroidetes bacterium UBA1860 | reverse complement strand
CCTGATTTGAGTCTACGGGGTCTCCACCTTCAACCTGTATGCTCTGAGTATTGATTTCAAATGGCGTGTAGTCAGCGGGGAAGAATGATGCAAGAACAGAAGCTTCAGGAACCACTCCATCGTCGACCGCATCTAAAACGGCATTAACGGCGTCCTCACTCAACTCTACTATGTAGTTCTCACGTACACTCATCGATGTATTGATCATTCCCGTTGTCATATCGCTTGGTGAACCAATATCAGATCGCGCCACCACACCATAATATGCATCAAAATTTTCTACCAGACTTGGATGGGGTGCTTGTATTGTATGGGTTGCTGTAAGTCCTTCTGCTGGGTCAATTGAAGCTACAAGAGCCCCTCCTGCAACTGCAGTAAATGCTGAATCAGCAAAGTAGACATCATAAGATGCTGCACCATTGTCAGTTACCGAAATAGTTACAACTCCATTCTCAGTACTCCACTGAACCTCAGGAGCATCTGGGACAACGTCTGATATTCTTGATAGAATAATGTTGTCAACGTAAAAATCCCCTGGTGCGTAATTCACCTCAAATCCAAGCTGCATTTCAGAATATGTTTCTTCAATACTGGTCTCGAATACATAATTTGTCATCTCCGTATCAACCGTAACACGGCCAGTAGATGATTCAGGGAAGTAACGAGCCCATCCACCGCCGATCTCTCCGAAAAATAGGTGTACCAACTGGCTATCAGCAGAAGTTCGTGCGTCAAAAGAGACTCTGTATGGTCCAGCGTATATTGAGTCTAGACTCTCTTCACTAAAAACATGCATGGCTTGAACATCAAAGGTATTGCCTTCACCTGGGATATTGGTAAATGCAAGCTCTCCATCTGTAACAGCGATAGTCGCTCCACCATCACCAGGTGATAAGGTCCAAAGCGAATCACCCAGAGCAAAGTCACCATTTATAACAACGTTGCTAGATGCTTTTCTAAGCTGGATGTTGTCGATGTACAAATCAGAATCATCATTAGCAACTTCAAATCCAAATTTCATTGATTCCCATGTCTCAGTGATGGTAGTCGTAAGCGTGTAAGTTGTCATCTCACCATCAACTTGAACATCACCAGTTCCTGAACCGTTGTCGGTATTCCAATAGCGTTCCCATCCTCCGCCGTTGTGTCCCAGGAACACGTGAAAGTTCTTAGAATCATCTGGGGTCATCGCATCAAAAGATACCTCCCATGTTCCACCTTCTGCAAGAGCTGCAATTTGTTCGGCAGTAAGGATTTGGTAGCTTTGTAATTCCCACGGGTTTCCTGCAGTATTGACAACGAATTTGAGCGTATCATCATACGTTACAGTTCCATTAGACCCCTCGATTGTCCATAATGAATCTCCGAGTGAAAAATCACCATTTATGATAACATTGTCACCATAATTTGTGTATTGAGCGAAAGCAGTCGTGCCTGCAAGTAAAACAACTACCGCAAGAGATATTTTGAGTAACAGTTTGTGTAGAGCTTTTTTCATAGCTAGTGTTTTTAATTAACGTAGAGATTTTGAGTTTCTTAGATAGCTTCTTTTTTGATTTAAATTGTAAATTATACTTAGTACTTCCTCCATATATTTTAATAGATGGAAGCGTTTCCAACGTAACAATAAGTTAATTTGTTTGCAATACTTACTTCCCAAAATAAGATCCCTTTTGAGAACTAGAATAAAATTACTCAAAAATAGCTTTCTGAATCTGTTAATCATATTAGTTGTTTTTGGTTGCGAAAGCCCTACGGAGCCAACTCAACCAAATGATGGAGGTGTGAATGGTTACACCGACGAGACCTTCTTTCGCGTGGATGGAAAGGACATATTAAATAGACAGGGAGATCCTGTTATCATCAAGGGATTTGGTCTGGGGGGATGGCTATTGCCAGAAGGGTATATGTTCAATATGCCTGGAGATTTTGGCGCAACGGATGTGCGCAATGAAATCACAGAGCTGATTGGAGCAGCAAAAGCAGAGCAGTGGTTTAAGGAGTTTCGAGACAACTATGTCACAGAGGAAGACATTATAGCAATGAAGGAATGGGGTGTCGATCACATACGTGTCCCCTTTCATTATGATATTTTCTACGACTTGCAGTCAGGGACCTTCAAAGAATCTGGATTTGAGCGGATGGATAACCTTCTATTGTGGTGCAAAAGACATCGAATAGACGTGATCTTTGACATGCATGCAGCCCCAGGAGCCCAGAGCGAAAGTGAAATTTCTGATAGTGATGGAGTCGCAAGATTTTGGACTGAAAGTGAAACTTACTGGCCTATTACTATCAAGATATGGGAAGAAATTGCACGTCGTTACAAAGACGAGACCATCGTAATTGGGTATGATATTATCAATGAACCCGTAACGCCCGATGGATACGACGGCAGAGACTTGTTAGAGTTTTACAGTCAAATTGTTCCAGCAATCCGCGAAATTGATCAAAATCATATTCTATTCATCGAAGGAAATTATTATGCGACCACGTTTGATTATTTATACCCACCTTTCGATGAAAATATGGTCTATGCCTTCCATAAATATTGGAACGAAACCGATCAAGGGACTATCCAGTACCTTTTAAATCTCCGTGATACATACAATACCCCCCTGTGGCTTGGGGAGACTGGGGAGAACTCCAATGTATGGTTCTTTGAAACGAAAGAACTGGTGGAGAGCTTAGACATTGGTTGGAATAAGTGGACACATAAGAAGCTCGAGACCATTACGTCACCCCTTTCTTCACCCACTAATCCAAACTATGACAAAGTCGTAAACTATTGGAAGGGTAATGGCCCCAGACCAACGTCTCAAGAAGCTGAACAAGGATTGTTTCAGATGGCCCAGGATTTAGCCATCGAGACAACCACCCTTAGACCTGATGTGCTTGCCTCATGGTTTTCTCCAACCTACAACTCCAGTAGTGAACCCTTTACAGATATCAAGATTCCTGGAAATATTTTTGCTGTGCATTATGATATTGGAAACCAGGGTGTCTCCTACTATGATACCGAGTACAAACAAGTGAGTAGTGACGACAATCAAAATGTCTGGAATCGTGGATGGTCCTTTCGCAATGATGGGGTCGATATCGAAGAGTGTAGCGACCCGGCTGTAGATTATAATGTCGGGTGGATCGAGACTGGAGAATGGCTCGAATATACTGTTCAAGTCACTCAGACTGGCACCTATAATGTTCGTGCACGTGTTGCTTCAAATGGAAGTGGACGCATGCGAATTAAGGTGAATAACAAACCTATCGGAAGTGACCAAGACATTCCCAATACAGGTGGATATCAAAGCTGGGCTCAAGTTAATTTTGGGAATGAATCTTTTACCCAGGGTGAAGCACTCATTCGGGTGGAGATACTGGAAGGTGACTTCAATTTCAGCATGATCACCATAGAGTAAATGACCCATTAAGGTCAAGTTAAATCCTTAAACCAAAATTTATGAGAGTCTATTCAACCTTATGGGCACTTTGCATCCTTTTTGCTTCGGCTGTCGGCGCATCTGCGCAAACGTCCGAATTGTCGAGTCAAGTCCATTCATTCGATGTGCTCGTTTTTTCTAAAACTGCAGGTTATCGCCACGCATCCATCGAAAAAGGGATTGAAGCGATACAACAACTCGGACTAGACAATGGATTTAATGTCGATGCAACCGAGGATGCATCTGCATTCACGACTGATAACCTTCAGAATTATGCTGCTATTATATTTCTGTGTACAACTGGAGACGTATTAAACCTTGAACAACAGTCTGCCTTTCAAAGCTATATTCAACAGGGAGGAGGTTTTGTAGGAATTCACGCTGCTTCTGACACAGAATATAGTTGGCCTTGGTATGGAGAATTGGTAGGGGCGTACTTTGACAGCCACCCTGAAATTCAGCAAGCAACGATAGAAGTTGCTGATCGTGTGCATCCATCAACATCTCATTTACCAGAGTATTGGATTCGTACAGATGAATGGTACAATTATAGTGAGAACCCAAGGGGTGATGTTCATGTATTAGCTACACTTGACGAAGCAACGTATTCAGGGGGCTCAATGGGGCACGATCACCCTTTTGCTTGGATGCATGAATTTGAGGGGGGACGATCATGGTATACTGGAGGTGGTCATACCGAAGAGTCTTACAGTGAACCTGATTTCTTACAGCACATTCTGGGCGGCATTTTTTATGCTTCGGGCGATGTGAAAGGTGAGTTTGACGCAACGAGTGAGCAACAATACCAAGTCACCGTCATAAAGGAGAACCCAGCCTATCCTATGGCATTGGCTGTACTTCCTTCCTATGACGTATTATACATTGAGCGCCAGGGTAAGATGCATCTTTGGAATTCCTCAACAGGTCTTATCTCCACTGTAGCCGAATTTGATGTCGATAGTGGACGTGAAGATGGGTTATTAGGTATTGTATTGGATCCAAATTTTGAGATCAACTCCTATATCTATGTTTTCTATTCACCTCGAACGGTTGAGGAGCAGAGAGTTTCTAGATTTACCTTTGATGGTGTTCGTCTAAATATGGATTCAGAAGACATCCTTCTTCGAATCCCAGTTCAGCGATCACAATGTTGCCATTCGGGTGGTGACCTTGAGTTTGGCCCCAATGGTGATCTTTACATAACCACAGGGGATAATGTGAATCCTTTTGAATCTGATGGATTTTCCCCCATTGACGAGCGCCCTGGTAGAGAGTATTACGATGCTCAGGGTACGTCAGGAAATACAATGGATTTACGAGGGAAAATTCTACGTATTAGACCAGAAGAAGATGGCACTTACTCTATACCTGAGGGAAATCTATTTACTAATTCGGACGAAGGGCTTCCCGAAATTTATGTAATGGGCACTCGAAATCCTTTCCGAATGGCAGTGGACAAACGGAATGGTGAGCTTTACTGGGGAGATGTGGGACCCGATGCTGGAGGCGATAATGTTACTCGAGGACCCAAGGGTTACGATGAATTTAATCGAACATCTCAGGCTGGTAATTTTGGTTGGCCTATGTGCATAGCCGAAAATCTTCCATACCGACAATATGATTTTGCAACGGGCACGACAGGAGCCGCATTTAATTGCGATTCACCTGTAAACTCATCACCTAATAATACAGGTGCTGACTCACTTCCACCTGCTATTCCAGCATGGATAGCTTATACCTATGGGGTGACAGAAAAATGGCCGCAACTGGGTGCTGGACAGAGAACTGCAATCGCTGGGGATATCTTTTACTATGATGATACCTTAGAAGAGACTGGAAGTCTTCCAGAATATTTTGATGGGTCACTTTTTATTCTAGAATGGACTCGTAATTGGATCAAAGAAATACGTTTTACTGATGATGGGGAGCTACTTCAAATCAATCCATTCCTAGACAATTTAACCCTTAATCGACCCATTGATATGAAAATCGGACCTGACGGGGCAATCTACATTATCGAATGGGGTACTGGTTTTTTTGAAGAAAACGCAGATGACCGAATTATTAAAATTGAGTTTGCTCAGAATTTAGCTAACCGTGTACCCACCGCTCGCGCTGCTGTTGATATCCAAAGTGGAAGCGCTCCATTAAGCGTAATCTTCAGTGGCGAAACTTCCTCAGATCCTGATGTTGGAGATGTTTTGAGATACTCATGGGATCTTGATGGTGATGATGTTGAAGATGCAAATACTGCTACCGTACAGTATACCTACAACACAAATGGCGTCTACCCTGTTACACTTACTGTCACAGATCAAGATGGGGCGACTTCAGTAGATCAACTAGAAATTATAGTGGGAAATACAGCTCCTGTGGTGACAATACTCGAACCCTACAATGGTGGTTTTTATGAAGATTTTGATGAAATCGAATACTCCGTCGACGTAATGGATGACGAGCAAGGAAGCATTGGTAATGGGATAGATTGTCAGGACGTCGCTGTAGAACCCTCAATAGGACACGATGATCATGCTCATGGGACAGGGCCACGTAATGGTTGCACGGGCATCTTTACAACAGAAACGCATGGAGAAGGTCCTGATAACGTTTTTTATGTGTTAGCCGCCACATATGATGATGATGGAGCAGGAGTAGGCGCCTCTCTTCGTGGAAGTGACGGCATCGTTCTTAATATGAAGCGAAAACAAGCCCAACATGCAGTTGAACTGATTGATTTGCAAACTGAAACAACGGGTGATGTTTTGGGAGGAGGGCAAAATGTGGGCTTTGCCAATCAAAATTCTGCCATGAAATTTAGTTCCATGAATTTTGAAGGGATTGACTTTATCACCCTTCGGTATGCCTCCAATCAAATTGCAGCCGAAGTCGAGGTTCGAGTTGATTCTCTAGATGGAGAATTGATTTCAACCATTGGAACTCAAACTACAGGCGATTGGCAGGCATATGACTTTTTTACCAGCACCTTGCAAAATCCAGGCGGAACTCGAGATGTTTACGTTGTATTCAAAAGTGATGATGGAAATAGTGCCCTCGGGAATATCAATTGGATAGATTTTCACGGTAAAGGGGTTGCCAAGACCCATCAAGATTCTTTACGGGGGCTTGCTGCTACCTATTATTCAGAACCAGATTTCACAGGCACGCAAATCGTCCGAAAAGATCCCATGATTGCCTTTCAGTGGGATGACCGTGGTGCTCATGAAACTCTTCCAAAGGAGGGGTTTAGTGTAAGGTGGGAAGGTGAATTGACTGTTGATGCATTTGGATTTTACAAATTATTCACTGACGCAGTGAATGGAAAAGCCCGGGTTTGGCTAGATGATCAAATATTGATTGATGAGGACAGCAATGAGTCTGGCAATAAATCTTTGCAAGCCAATACCCCATACAAACTCAAGGTTGAGTATTCACATACGACAGGAGAGTCTGGCATGTTCCTAAGGTGGAATGGAAGCTCGTCCAATAACGTGATCCACGCAGACTTTCTTACCCCTAGCGCTGAAGTTTTACTTGTGTCCAACACTTCTACAGCAAAGGAGATCCCTCAGGAGTTTTCCCTGAGGCAAAACTACCCTAACCCGTTCAATCCAACTACCAACATCGATTATACCCTTCCTCATGCAGGCGCAGTAACACTCTCCGTGTTCAATACACTGGGACAAGAAGTCGGGGTATTGGTCCAGGGAACTCAAGTAGCAGGAACACATCAGGTACAATTTGATGGGACTCAACTCACAAGTGGCACCTACTTTTATCAGTTAGACTTTGAAGGACAATCTAGAGTACGATCTTTCTTGCTACTCAAATAACATCAGGGTTTTTCGAGCATGTGGGGAACAATACCATAGGTAAACGAAAACCCTTGTTCGGCATCACCATTTGTGAGTCCAAACCAGCCCCGGTCATCCCATGCGGCAGACGCCATGCCCTCAGCCTTGGCCGTTTGAACAACAGTGCGATAGTAATCACGAACAAGTATGGTATTCCTTTGGGCTTGGTCCTCACGCCTTCCAACTCCAAATTCACCGTAGTGTAAGGGAACACCTAAGGCTCTTCCATGGGCGGCAACCTCCCTCATTCTGCTCGCCGTTGCTTGATCCCCAGGATAAGCGCTGTTTTCTCCTTCCTGACCGCAAAACTCCCAAGGGTCATAACTATGAACCTGTATTGCAAGATACTCATCGCTTCCATTTCCAGGCAGTGATGCTTGGTCAGGGTAGTTTGAGAAAATCTGATTGTGATTTCCCCATGAGTTAGTTCCGAGCATGATGATGCGCTTTTCATTATTCCCACCAGTACTTCTAACAGCTTCTGTACCAATACGCATAATTTTTCGTGTATAACCAATGGCTACAGGGTCATTGTGCAATACAGGCCCACCCATTTGACCAAATGCTCCTTCAGGTTCATTCAGTAGCTCAAACACAAGTTTCTGGTCATATTCTATGAAATAATTGGCTATGTCAGTCCATAGTGTGGTGAACTTCTCATCAAATTCAGCTGAATTATCATAGTGTTCTTTAAAATGCCGCTCATGATGTGCGTTAATGATGACATATAAACCTTGTTGAAGTGCAAAATCGATTGTTTTTTTTAACTCTAAAAAACGAGGATGATTAAAATTTACCTCTCCTTTTTCGTCTGCAAGTGCATCTCCTCCAAATCCTTCCATCCATGTGACTGGAATTCGAATATGCTTCATTCCAGCACTTTTATACAGTAAAATTAATTGAGCATTTTCATAAGAGTCTGTGGCGTTGTAACCATTATCGAAGGTATTACCTAGATTGAAACCAGCATCCATATTTGAGATAACTTCACTCGCTGGCAGAAAATCTGAAAGCGAATCATCTTCTGTATTCGTGGCAAGATTATCACAAGAAGCAAATAATATTATCGCAGACGCTAGTAAATATGTTACTCTTGACGAGCCTGCAAATAGTGCCATGACCTCCATAAAATTATTTCACCTTTGGATAGTTATTTAAAAGCAACGAGCATAAGGCATATCACCATGTTCGCTCCATGCTTTGCTTGATGTCGATATTCTCTACTTCAACAAATGTGGAGTCCTCCTTTTTTTTAAGACTCAATGGATCCTTCGTAAACCATTTAGAAAGTCTGGCAATGGGGACGAGCAACAGGAAAAATATGGCCGTCAACAAAATTTTAGGGAAGATTAGGCTAAGAATATGCGCCAACTTGAACCAAAACCACTCAATTTTTCTAGCCACCCACTCAGAGAAGGCACCCAATGTCCCTACGATAACAGATGTATAAATCATCCAATCCATATCATAGAATAGAAATAGAATGATAAATCCAATCGTAATGACTAATACGGTCGTCTGTGGAGTCCCTTTGCCCATATTTTAGACTAAAAGAGTGTATAAATAAACGGGGCTAGTGCGCTACCTCCGCCAAAAACAATTAAAAATCCAAGCAGAAGTAACACCACAATAATTGGTGCTAACCAATACTTCTTACGCTCTTTTATATAAAGCCAGAAATCGCTAAGAAAGTCTATCATAGACTGTGTTGATGTAGTTTAATCGGGACGAAAATTTGTCCTCCACTTTTCTCGATTATCCCATTCGGGCTGTGCTGTTTTCTCCAATATATAGTTGTTTACAACAAGCCAATCCATTTCGGTACTCATAAAACATCTATATGCATCCTCAGGCGAACAAACAATGGGTTCCCCTCTGACGTTAAAACTGGTATTAATCAAAACGCCACAACCTGTTTTTTGCTTAAAAGCCTCCAATAGCGACCAAAAACGTTGGTTCGTTTCCTTATGCACAGTCTGAACCCTAGCCGAAAAATCAACATGCGTGATGGATTGTAGGGCACCACGATCCATATACAACTTATCCCATATCGTAAGGTTATGATCATTTTTGATCATATCACGTCGTTCTTGTTGCTTCACTTCAGCCACCAGAAGCATATAAGGTGAGTGTGTATCCAAATCAAATATTTCTTCTACGTGTTCTGTTTGAACTGCCGGGGCAAACGGACGAAATCCCTCTCTGTACTTAATTTTGAGATTAAGTTTCTTTTGCATGTCCTTGTCACGGGGATCAGCCAAGATACTTCGATTCCCTAATGCTCTTGGACCAAATTCCATTTTCCCTTGGAACCATCCCACAACCTGTCCACTATCCAAAGCTTCCGCAACTTTTGCACACAGTGCATCAAAGGATTCTATGTGATTATATACCGCTTTCTGTTTCTTAAAGGTGATTACAGCCTCTTTATCAGAAAAGTCTGGTCCTAGATAGCTGCCCTTCATCGCATCGGGCTCATTCGTTACCTGCCTTGGATGATCATAGTACATATGATGTGCCAACAAGGCCGCACCTACAGAGCCACCCGCATCCCCAGAAGCAGGTTGAATGAAAATGTCTTTAAATAATTGTGCTTTGAGAAGCTTTCCATTGGCTACACAGTTTAACGCAACTCCTCCCGCCATACACAAATAGTCAGAATCCGTGAGCCGTTTTGCTTCTTTTGCCATTTTGAGAACAATTTCTTCAGTAACGTGCTGAATAGCATAGGCAAGATTGCAATGGCATGGTTCTAGAACTCCATCAGGGGCAACTTTTTTGCATTCAAATAGTTTTTCCCATTTGGAGTCATTCAACATTTTGAGAGCCGTTGTATAGGTAAAATATTCTTGATTTAGCCAAATAGATCCATCTTCATAGATAGTGACTAGATGATCTTTGATTTTCTTGATAAATGCAGCCGTTTGTTCTGAATTTGGATCGCCATAAGGTGCCAATCCCATTAATTTATATTCCCCAGAATTAACCTTAAACCCTAAAAAGTAGGTGAATGCAGAATAAAGAAGACCCGCGGAGTGGGGAAACCTCATCTCTTTTAAGATCCGGATTTGATGCCCCTCTCCTTTCGCTATCGTGGCTGTAGCCCACTCCCCTACACCGTCAATAGTCAAAATGGCAGCGCTTGAAAAAGGTGAAGGGTAAAACGCACTTGCTGCATGAGACATATGATGCGCAGGAAACAAGAGTTTAAGATCCTTCTTGTTGTAGGGTTCCACGCTATTGAGTCCCTCATAAATCTGTTTTTTGAGAAACATCTTCTCCTTAAGCCAAATTGGAATAGAGAGAACAAATTGCCTCAAACCTTTGGGGGCAAATGCATAGTACGTTTCTAATAACCTCTCAAACTTCAATAAAGGTTTATCGTAAAAAACTACCGCATCTAGTTCATCTAGACAGAAACCAGTTTCCTCCAGACAATATTTAATTGAATGAACAGGAAAGCCTGCATCGTGTTTTTTACGGGAATATCGCTCCTCTTGGGCTGCTGCGATTATTTCCCCATCCACCGTAATTGCCACTGCTGAGTCATGATAGAACGCCGATATTCCGAGTATTTTGCTCATATCGCATCAATATAGCTTTTCAATTGTTTAGCATACAACTGATCACCATATTAGAAATGGAGACTCAATAATCTTTGGAAATGCTTATTCTAAAAATATCTTTTAAAAGTAGTTTGAAATCTATGAAATGTAGGACTCGTACGCTGAATCAGCTTCTTGGAAGCCTATTGTTACTTCTTTTTCTTCAATCAGTAACGGTATCTCACGTTCAGGCACAAAGCATTAATGCCCAATCGCTACCCTCACAAATCACACGGTTAGAGCCGTCAAATTGGTGGGTCGGATTCAAGGACCCATCCTTCCAAATCATGGTGTATGGGAAGGATATTGCTGAGTATAATGTTTCTATACCTTCTGTTGAGCTCAACCTTCATGAGGTTTCAACCACCTCAAATTCGAACTATCTGTTTCTTGATGTCTCAACTACAACGGAAGCTGTTCCAGGAACTGTAAACATTGAATTCGAGCATGTTGGGGACGCAAAAGAATCATTTTCTGTTTCGTATCCACTGCTTGAAAGAGAAGCAAATTCAAGTAATCGGGAAGGATTCAACACGCAAGATGTCATCTATCTCATCACCCCGGATCGATTTGTTAATGGCGACCAAAGCAATGATTCACATCCAGAGTATGTAGATTCATTCAACCGAGAAGATCCTTATGGACGACATGGTGGAGATATCGAAGGTATTATTCAACGATTAGATTACATCAAAGATATGGGCTTTACGGCTCTATGGTTGAATCCTGTACTCGAAAATGCTATGGACGAAAGCTCTTACCACGGCTATGCAACAACCGATTATTATAAAACTGATCCTCGCTACGGGAGTAATGAACTGTATCAAACTTTGAGTCAAGAAGCGAAAAAAAGAGGAATTAAGCTCATTATGGACCAAATCATGAACCACTCAGGCTCCAATCAT
>DDIC01000014.1 GCA_002338335.1 Bacteroidetes bacterium UBA1860 | reverse complement strand
GCGATCCTAGCGCCAAGCCCATGATTTTTCTCCATGGGTGGGGGAGTTCGTCAGCAGCTTTTGGCCCATTAGCGCAAAGACTCAAGGCGCATCGACGTTGTATTGTCTTGGATTTTCCGGGATTTGGTGCATCCAGCGCACTGCAAAAACCGTGGACCTTGCAAACCTACGCAGAAAGCACACAGGCTTGGTTAAATCATTTAGACTTGGCTAAAGAATCTGCAGATCTCCTCGTCCATTCGTTTGGAGCCAGGGTCTTGCTTTGGTGGCTTACACAACCCTCCCCATCCTCTCCAAGTCCTTGTACCCACCTTTTCGATAAAATCATCATAACAGGAGGGGCTGGGGTTAAACTTCCAAAACCTCTGGCTGTGCAGGCGAAATTGGCCTTTGTTAATCTCCTAAAAGCGCCCTCTTTTCTACTCCCAGGCCCTGCAGGGGAAGCCTATCTATCCTCGCTCAGAGGCAGTTCATTATGGAAATCTCTAGGTTCAAGCGACTACAAGGATCTCTCACCAGCGATGAGGCAAACATTTTCCTCTGTCGTTAATACAACGTTTGATAGAACGGCGCTTCAAGAGATTTCACGTGAAATGCTTCTGATTTGGGGTGAAAACGACACGGCGACACCTTTGAAAGCAGCCCGTATTATGGAATCATCTATAAAAGGTGCTGGACTCAGTGTGATCAAGAATGCGGGTCATTACCCCTTTTTGGACAAGCCAAAGACCTTTGCGGCTATTTTACAGTCCTATTTAAACCTTCCAGCTTGAGGGTGGGTCTAAGCGAAGATAAATCCCTAATGTGGGCCAACGCATGGCCGCATGTTGAAGGCGTATAGCTCCATTTTGCAACGTATTTCCACTTGTATCGCCATCGGGTCCGTAAATTGGATCCTCTAGAATAGGGTGACCCATCGCTTGACAATGCAGTCGAATTTGATGTGTTCGACCGGTGAATGGGATACATTCTACAAGACTAGAGTCCTGACCTCGCTCTAGGACACGAATCAACGTTTGTGCTTGTTTAAGGCTGCCTCGGCCTTTTGATTCAAGCTTTGGGTTGGTAGGCTCTGGAGCGGGTGTTTCTGGGGTAGTCAGTGCAGGAGCCGACGCCTCTAGGGGCACACTTTCAAACACAAAGCCTGACTTACGACGAATAGGTTGATCTATCAACTGTTCATCCTGCTCCACACGTCCAAATACGTGGGCTCTATACTCTTTTTCAACATGACCCTTCGTTAAGTCTTGGGTCATGGTCGATGCCATACGATCATCTGTCGCGAAAACAACCAATCCACTTGTTACTGCATCCAATCGGTGGACTGGGTAGATTTTTTGGCCAAGAAGTTCCTCAGTAATGGCAAGACACGTATTTTTGAAGTATCGACCCCCTGGATGGACAGGCATCGGCGCCGGCTTCTCCACAGCCACCCACCCCTCACCTTCACCCACGATCCTCACCTCATCCGGGACCGTCGGCTCCACCACACGCGGAGTAAAAAACGTCACCGCCGATGCCCTCTTGAACACATCCTCTGGATGACTCATATCCGAGCCTTCAATCCGTACATCACCCGCTTGCACACGTTCAGCCCAATACGCTCGACTACGATAGGGATATCGCTCACTCAGGAAATCTATCAGGGGCACGCCCTGAAAAGAAGTGGGGATTTTTACATGACGGGTGTGAGCATAGGGCTCAACAATGCGAATCGGACGGGACTCGCTCACGAGACCTGCTCACGAGACTTAGATCGTTGTTTAAAGTCGTCGTCGAAGTAATTGTACCACTTACGAAACGGTTGATACACCGTGTCTGGGTCAAAAGGACGACGTACCTCGCTCTTCATGCACGCCTCTGAGCAACACCCTTCATAGGCCTTCGCGCCTTCTTCTGAGCACAAAAAGAGTCGATTACACTCCATATTGGCGCAATTGAGGTAATGATCTGTGGGTTGCCCCGTGATTTCGCACGTGGCAAGGGGATCTTGGGAATCTGGGTCGATAGGAACAGCCAAACGATCATCAAAGACAAAGCACTTGCCTAAAAAATGTTTCCCCTGCTCTTTTTTGGCATAATTGAGGATTCCACCATGTAGCTGGTTCACATCTTCCCACCCTTTTTTCTTCATCACCACGGAGAATTTCTCACAACGAATCCCCCCAGTGCAGTACATCAGCACCTTTTTATCCTTTGGAAGACCTGCATCGTCTAGCCATTTCGGAAAATCATAAAAGTTCTCGACCGGTGGGCAAATGGCCCCCTCAAAGTGTCCAATTTTGGACTCATAATCATTCCGCACATCAATCAGAATAAAGTCCTCATCTTGTTCAAAATGGGCCCTCCATTCTTCTGGAGATAAATGACGGCCTCCCTCTGATGGATCGACTCCCTCCTCATGCAAAGCCACAATTTCTTTGCGCACTTTACACGTTAGTTTGGCAAAAGGGATGTAGTCGCATTCATCAATTTTGAACTCAATCGATTCAAACCCGGGAATCTCACGAACCATGGCCATATACTCTTCCATTTGCTCAGGAGTCCCGGCAACGGTTCCATTCAACCCTTCGTCAGAGACATAAATCCGTCCAAGAAGCGAGCGCTCTTTAAGCCATTCTCGATGGTCTTTGGCAAACGCCTGAGGTTCCTCAATAGGCGTGAATTGATAATAAAGAAGCACTTGGTACGTCATATCAATTAAGATACGCTTCACGTATTTTAATGTAAACGGTTTGGCGTGTGTGCTTGCTGGTGTGTGCCCGTTCATACTATGTCGTCGCATGTGCAACCCTTATATACACTCATTTCAAGAGGATAATGATTCTCAATACTCACTTTTTGGGCTCTCAGCGCCCCTTTTTAGCGCTGTTGTCGAGTGTAGCTGCAATGGCTCTTTGGTTGATGCCATTGTCCGTCATGGCCCAAGAAGCGCCGGTTGGTCATGCTGCACGTGACATACAAAGAGGGCCAGACCTCCAAGAAGCGCTGGCTCATCCATCCTTTGCGGGCAACTATGCGAGAGAGCATAACCAAAAATGTGGGACCCTCTTGGCCACACCATCCCTGTTACGCAGCCCGAAATCCCGTGCATTAGGATCGCCTAATACGCAGCAAAATCAACTTCTACAAACCTTAGAGTCCCCATCTGGAAAATTTACGTTGCACTATGCATTATCTGGTTCGGATGCCGTCCCTTCGACAGATGAGGATCAAAATGGACTGCCTGATTATGTAGAAGCCGCTGCATTAGCCGCCGATTCGTCTTACAAAAAAATGGTGCTAGAACTTGGGTATAACGATCCAATCCCAGTTGGGGAAACCTACCGAATCGTTTTTGAAAACATGGGATTTTACGGATACACCTACCCAAGTAGCGATCCTGCCGGGACGTTCATCTCGGTCCATCATGACTTTGTGGGGTATCCTCAAAATGACTGGCCTGGCGG
>DDIC01000027.1:47135-63191 GCA_002338335.1 Bacteroidetes bacterium UBA1860 | reverse complement strand
ATTTCCCCATTTGATAGCAACGCTAAGCGTCATACCTCCTTTTGTTCTGTTTTTGTGTCTCCACTTATTGATGACACTATTGAATTAGAATTAAATGACGCAGATATCGAACTACAGCGCTTTCATTCCAGTGGTGCTGGAGGACAGAATGTCAACAAGGTAGAGACAGGTGTCCGGTTGATTTGGGTGGGGACACTCAGTGATGGGACAACAGAGCGTGTAGTCGCTGAGTGTCAGCAAGAGCGATCTCAGTTGCAGAATCGTGAAAAGGCTCTGGTGCTTCTCAAATCAAGAGTTTATGAGCTTGAAAAACAGATTAAAGAGAGAGCTAAAGCAGAATTAGAGTCCAATAAGGGGAAAATTGAATGGGGATCACAGATTCGATCTTACGTATTTCACCCCTATAATATGGTAAAAGATCACCGTACAAATACTGAGACATCCGACGTACAGGGGGTTATGGATGGAGATCTGAATGCATTTATCAAATCACTCTTGCTTTCCACAAATAACCAGACAGAATCCTGATTTATGGTCGTTGTAGGTGTTACAGGTGGAATTGGAAGTGGTAAGACTCAGTTTTGTGCATCATTGGAGTCTCTGGGTGCCCATATTTTCAACGCAGATCAGGTTGCTATTACTCTCATGCAATCCGATATAATCCTCAAAAATCAACTTGTGGAGACGTTTGGTCAATCCCTTTTTGATGATGAAGGGCACCTTCAACGCGATGTTCTTGCAGGGATTATTTTTGATGACGAATTAGCAAGAAAAAAAGTTGAGTCATGGGTTCATCCAGCTGTGTTAAAGGAAACTCAGCAAGACATAACTCGTGCAAAGAAGATGGGTGTGGAGGTTTTTGTAAAAGAGGCAGCATTACTACTACATCATGGCAGACCAGAGGGTTTCGATCACATTGTCGTGATTACAGCAGACTCCGAGACTCGAATTCAACGCGTGATGAAGAACCGTGGGTGGTCACGAGATCAGGTAGTAGGGAGAATGAGCGCTCAAATGTCCCAAGACCAAATGGCGGCCTATGCCGACACTATAATCGATAATTCAGGGACGCTAGACCAACTTCACTCCGAGGCAGAAGCCTGGATGCGAACACTCATTCCTTCTTGAATGTCGTGCCTAATGGTGTAGCCACCATTCACTTCAATCACATACTTAGCTGGGATTTCTGACGTGAAATTACGCTGCGAGAATGGTTGAGTATTGCGGTGAATCGTTACGATCTCATAGGATTCATTCACAAAAAGCATATCCAATGCAAGAGGCGTATTTGCCATCCAAAAGCTTCGAGGCTGCTCATCTTCAAACACAAACAACATTCCTTGATTCTCACCCATCGATCGAATGTACATAAGCCCCGCAGCGCGTTCATCATTATCATCAGCCAGAGCCACTTCTAGGGGTAGGGTTTGGCCATCTTTGAGGATAAACTCTAAGGTGTCTTCAATGATAAGCTCTCGAGCTGTGGAAGTTGAGGATTCCGTCTCGGTTTGACAGCCCAAAAGCAGGATCACAACGGAAGATAAAACAAGCCAAGAGTGTATGTTTGAGCGAGTCATAGATTGGTTATTAGAGGGAAATAGGTTATATTCTGATTCTAAGTGAGCCCGGCGAGGGTCTCGCTTTTTTTATTGTCAGTAAGGTACATTTCGAAAAGTACAATGTCGATCACACATAATATAAAAGAACTAGCACAACCGGTTGTAGAGTCCTATGGCTACTACCTTTTGGATGTGAATCTTGTACCCAAAGGTCGTAAAGAGTGTTGGATTGTGATTGATCATGAGGAAAAGGGTGTGGATGTGGACGATTGCAGCAAAATCAGCAAAGAAGTCGCTCTATTGATGGAGGCCCATGAGTCCCTTGAGGATGCTTATATCCTAAATGTTACGTCCCCAGGTTTAGACAGACCCTTATCAGACCCACGGCAATTTTTAAAGAATAAAGGCCGTAAAGTAAGAATTGAACTCCTTGATAGCGAGCAACCGGATGGTGATCCTATTGAGGTTCAAGGAGTACTTAAAAATTATTCAGAGGATGGCTTACAACTCACTGTAACCAAAGGCAACAAATCAGAAGAGCTTCCTTTGATTCCGCATTCTATCATTCAACACGTTTATGTAACCCCTTCGTTTTAGGTGACCCCTATGCAACCCGATTTATCCCAAATCATTGTTCAGTCCTTTACCGAAATTGCAAAAGAAAAAGGCATGGATCGAGAGACTCTTCTCGAAATACTCGAGGATGTGTTTCGATCCATGATTCGTAAAAAGTATGAGTCTGATGAAGCTTTTTCAGTGATCTTAAACCCTGATCGTGGAGAAATTCAAATCCTTCACGTACGTGAAGTTGTTCCAGCGGAGGAATTAACTGACTCCGTGGCTGAAATTTCACTAGAAGACGCCAAGGAACAAGACCCAGATCTTGAACTCTACGATGAGTATGCACAGGATGTGAGCATTGAATCTTTTGGTCGTCGCGCTGTAACGATGGCGAAACAACAACTCTCTCAACGTATTCGTGAGATTGAGAAGGAGAACATTTTCGATGAGTACTCAGATCGTATCGGTGAAATCATTTTAGGAGATGTTTATCAAGTACGACACAATTTTGACATCCTTGTGAACCACAATGGTGTGGAGCTTTATCTACCCAAAAGTGAGCAAATCGACAAAGATCGATACCGTAAGGGTGACTCAATTCGCGCTGTTGTTACAGAGGTCAAGAGATTTAATGGTACTCCATCGGTAGTCATCTCGAGAACATCACCGATGTTTTTGGAGCGATTATTTGAAAATGAGATTCCAGAAGTATTTGATGGGGTTATTGAGATTATGAGAATAGCACGTGAGCCGGGTAACCGCTCCAAGGTGGCTGTGCTATCTCACGATGAGCGAATTGATCCTGTGGGAGCTTGTGTGGGGATGAAAGGTGTGCGTATTCACTCTGTTGTACGTGAGCTTCAAAATGAGAATATAGACGTGATTAATTATACCTCAGATAAAATCGAGTTCATCAAACGTGCCCTTCAGCCTGCCAATGTCTTGAATGTTGAGCTTAATGAGGACGGGACATTTGCAAAAGTGTTAGTACCCGCGGATGAGGTATCCAAAGCTATTGGTAAGAATGGTGTCAATATTCGTCTAGCAACCAGATTAACCGAGTGTGAAATTGATGTGTATCGTGAAGTCGAAGAAGAGGCCGACGATATTGATATCATGGAATTTGTGGAAGATTTTGGGTCTGAAATGATCGAAGAACTTCGCCAAATTGGGCTAGACACAGCTCGTGCTGTGATGGATTTGGATGCAGATGAAATTGTGGCGAGAACGGAATCCCGCATAACCAAAGAATTAGCTGAGAATATACTATCCGTGATTGCCTTTGAATTTGAAGAAGAGGACGAGGCTGCAAAAACAGAAGACTCAACAGAAGAATCTGTAGCACCAGCATCTTCTAAGGAAGCAACTGTAACAGATGAAATAGTTGAAGCAGAAAACACAGCTGAAACAGACGAAGCCTAATACCTAATCGTTGATTAATACCGCTCCATGAGCCAAAAGAAACTCTTTAAAGTCGCATCGGAATACAATGTATCTACAGCTTCTATTGTAGACACATTAGAAAGTCATGGGTTTGAGATAGCCAATAAACCCAACAGCACGATTACGGCTGAAATGCAAGAGGTGTTGGAGAAAGCCTATGGGTTTGGTGATGATTATAGTGGGGGTGGTCAATCTTCTGGGGGAGCTGACGTATCTCTAGAGCCCTCACTTGAGCCTTCGCTAGAACCATCACTCGAACCCTCCTTAGAGCCTTCTTTAGAACCATCACCAGAGGAATCTCTTGAGCCTATAATAAAGCCCACTCCAGAATCGGATACGGACTCTAGTGCCGAAACCGAGACTCCTGAAGCACCATCATCAAATGAGGAAGATGCTGAGCAGGAGGAAGATGAGGATGATAAGGAAGTTATTGACGAGGTTGATGAAACGGAAGACCAAGGTGACTTCGTAGACGATAATGAGGTTGAACAAGAAGAGCTTACCCAACCAGAAGAGGGCAATGAGGTTGAGTCAAGCGCAGCCTCAGACATCACAGATCAAACGGAAGAAGCGGAAGATCAACTCAATACTGAAGACGACGTTGATCCTGAAATCACCATTCGTGCTAAATCAGACAATCTCTCGGGGACCAAAGTTCTAGGTCGTGTTACATTTTCAGAGGAAAAACGAACGGGAGTGTCCACCGGGAAACCTGCGGCCACAAGAAAGCGCAAAAAAGACAGAGTAGCGGGCGATCCTGTTGCTGCCTCAGAAGGAGCCGCTGGAAAGGGCAAGAAGAAAGGCAAAGGAAGAAAGTCTAAGGTTGAAGCTGGAGAAGTCGATAAATCGATGAAAAAAACCTTGCAGGAATTGCAGCAAGGTGGATCCGTTGGAGCTAAGCGTCAAAAACGTCGTAAACAACGACGTGATGAGCGAGCAGAGGAGGCGGAACTAAAACAAATTGAGCAAGAACTTGAAGCAGGGGTTCTAGAAGTAAGTGAGTTTGTCACCGTGAGTGATTTAGCTGAATTGCTTGGGGTGAATGCCAATGAGATTATCATGGCCTGTATGAATCTTGGAATGATGGTTTCCATCAATCAGAGATTAGATGCTGCGACGATTGAGCTGCTTGCTGAAGAATTTAACCAAGAGGTTAAATTTATTACAGCTGATGAAATGCTCGAGGACGATATTGATGAGGTTGAAGATGCACCAGAAGACTTAAAGCCTCGTGCTCCTATCATTACCGTAATGGGGCACGTAGATCATGGAAAAACCTCGTTATTGGATTATATTCGCTCTGCAAAAGTAGCAGCAGGGGAAGCAGGGGGCATTACTCAGCACGTAGGTGCTTATGAGGTAAAAACGGACGATGGTCGCGTCATCACATTCTTAGATACCCCTGGTCACGAGGCATTTACAGCGATGCGTTCTAGGGGAGCTCAAATTACAGATATTGTGATTCTTGTCGTGGCTGCTGATGATTCTGTGATGCCTCAAACCATTGAGGCGATCAATCACGCCAAGGCGGCGGGTGTTTCGATCGTTGTTGCTATTAACAAAGTGGATAAAGACGGCGCGAATCCGGATAAAATTAAGCAACAGTTATCCGAACATGGAGTGATTGTAGAAGAGTGGGGAGGAACCAACCAATCTGCTCTTGTGTCTGCTAAGACTGGACAAGGGATCGATGATTTATTAGAAAAAGTACTCATCGAAGCTGAATTAAAAGATTTAAAAGCGAATCCAGACCGTCGTGCTACAGGCATTGTTTTAGAGGCAAGAGTGGACAAAGGAAAGGGAATTGTCGCCAACGTGCTTGTTGAAAAGGGAACACTCAAAGTAGGAGATCCTTTTGTTGCGGGGCCTACTGCAGGTCGTGTAAGAGCGATGGAGAACGAATTTGGTGATCGACTTACAGAAGCTGGCCCCTCAAGACCCCTTCAGTTAACAGGGTTTGACGAAATCCCTCAAGCAGGTGATAAACTTCAAGGTATGAAGGACGAGAAATCGGCTCGAGAATTAGCGAATCGTCGACAACAAATTAAACGGGAGCAAGCCCTTCGTAAGACTAAGCATCTTACGTTGGATGATCTGGCTCGTCGTATGGCATTGGGTGAGGTGAAGGATCTCAATATCATCATCAAGGCAGATGTGGATGGATCCATTGAAGCGTTGTCTGGTTCCCTCCAAAAATTGAGTACGGAAGAAGTCACTGTACAAATCATTCACACAGGATCAGGTGCCATTACAGAGTCTGACGTGCTTCTTGCCTCAGCTTCTGACGCGATTATCATTGGATTCCAGGTAAGACCGACTACCAGTGCGAGAAAGCTTGCAGAGACAGAATCCATCGATGTACGTCTATTTAGTGTGATTTATGATGCGATTGATGAGGTAAGGGATGCGTTGGAAGGTCTGTTGAGTCCCGAGATTAAAGAAGAGATCAAGGGGACAGTTGACGTACGCGAAGTTTTCAAAATTTCTAAAATTGGTACCATTGCGGGTTGTTATGTCACCGATGGCAAGATTGAGCGTAACAATCCTGTACGAATCATTCGAGATGGCATTGTGGTATACACAGGCGAAATTGACTCGTTAAAGCGATTTAAGGATGACGTGAAGGAAGTGGCTAATGGATATGAATGTGGAATTAGCATTGTCAATTTCAATGATTTGAAAGTAGGGGATCAAATAGAGTCTTACGCAATCACAGAAGAAAAACGCACGCTCGAGCCAGCCTCGAGATAATCATGGGAGTGAGACCACAAAGACTTGCCGGGCAGATACAGCAAGACTTGGGAGAGATACTTCAACAAGAGTATCAACCTGCTGGTAGCTTTGTAAGTATAACTCATGTGTTGATGACGGACGATTTGTCAATTGCGAAAGTATATCTCAGTATTTTTGCACCCAAAAGGGATGAAAAGGCAATATTAGAAGCCATCGATCAAGCCCAGAACACTATTAGGCATGCTTTAGCTCAAAAAATACGTCATCAACTCCGAAGGATTCCTGAGTTGCTTTTTTTCCTGGATGATACAGCCCAGAAAGCTGAAGAGATCGAATCTTTGTTCCAAAAAGTAGGCCCTATACCTCCACCAGATGATGAGGACGATAGCAAAGATGATGGTGGGGTCGACACCACTACATCTTCATCTTGATTGAGGGGATGAATCCGTCCGAGAACTTATCCATTTATCCTCAAGATGCACATCGTTTTTCTACATCATCGCTGGAAGAATGGCAGAATGGGATTGTATTCCCCGTCAACAAGCCGTTACAATGGACAAGTTTTGATGTCATTCGGAAGTTGAAACCACAACTTCCTGTCAAAAAGATTGGTCATGCCGGCACACTGGATCCGCTGGCAACAGGTGTTCTGGTATGTTGCGTTGGACGTGCAACAAAGCTCATTAGTACATTTCAGGAACACCTCAAGGTATATCGTACGACATTCACGTTTGGAGAAACAACACCAAGCTTGGATCGTGCTACACCTGTCAGTCAGACAACGTCATGGGACCCGGTGTCAGAGAGTGAGTTAGAGGCTGTGATTGAGAGCCAATTTATTGGAACCATTCAACAAGTACCCCCTATGTACTCTGCCGTTAAGAAGGATGGTAAACGACTCTATAATTATGCTAGAAAAGGGGAAGAGGTTGAGCGTCAGCCACGTGAAGCCTATATCGAATCGTGTAAGATTCTCCATTATGATGGAAAGCAATGCACCTTAGAGATTGCTTGTGGAAAAGGGACCTACATTCGTACACTAGTAGATGACCTTGCCAAGGCTGCGGATAGTCTAGGCGTTGTGGATGAACTCCAGCGTACGAAATCAGGCCCCTATTCTATAGACGAAGCGTGGAATATTCACGAGCTTTGTGATGCTTTAAAACAAGTTTTGATTGTATGATCACCCCTTTAAAAGACGTTCAGTATCACAAAAATCGTGCGATTACAGTGGGCACATTTGACGGCGTTCATATTGGACATCAGGCATTGTTAAAACACCTCATCCAGGCTGCCAACCAAAAGAACTCAATTTCCACACTAGTGACCTTCGATCCTCATCCAAGGGAAGTGATAGGATCAACCAAAGGACCTATTTGCCTGTTATCTAGTCTGCAGGAGAGATACGCGAAGCTTCGTGCTGTTGGATTAGATGAAATGGTTGTGATCCCATTTACGCGATCGTTTTCGCTAAAATCTTCAACCGAATTTATAGAAGAAGTCCTTGTGCAATCGATTGGATGTCAAGAATTATGGATTGGGTATGATCACCACTATGGCAAGGATCGAGAAGGTGGCTATCCATTAGCGGTTGAGCTAGGAGAAAAGCATCATTTTAAAGTCTCTGTCTTTCCAGAACTCACACAGGATGAGCATGAAGTGAGTTCAACCGTAATTAGAAAGGCTATTCACGATGGAGACATGACCGCAGTCACAAAAATGCTAGGTCAACCCTACGTACTCCAAGAGACGGTTATCATGGGGGATAAACGTGGCCGAACCCTTGGGTATCCAACGCTAAACTTTGGCTTGACTGAGCGCAAGAAATGCCTTCCAAAATCGGGAGTCTATGCCGTTTTGTGTGAAGTTCAAGGGGAGGCAGAATTAGTCAAAGGTATGGCCAATCTTGGCGTAAGACCCACATTTGGAGCCTCAACGCCCAATCTTGAAGTGCATCTATTTGATTATCAAGGGGATTTGTATGGCACAGAGTGTCGAGTCCATTTTGTGCAGCGAATTCGTGATGAACAATCATTTGATGGACCTATTGCGTTGGTGGAACAACTACAAAAAGATGAAGTAGAGGCCAGAAAAACGTTAGAGACCGCTTGAAGCTTTGTTTAAGGGGATAAAAACGTTAATTTACTATGCTGTAAAAAAACTACTATCTATACATACACATGTCATTACCAAAGGAACAAAAAGAAAAGATTTTTAAAGATTTTGGTGGAACGGCCACCAACACAGGCTCTACTGAGGGACAAATCGCTCTTCATACTACACGTATTAATGAGTTAACAGATCATCTCAAGAGCCATCCAAAAGACCACGCTACACGTCGTGGACTCTTAATGCTTGTCGGTAAACGTCGTCGTCTGCTTGATTATCTCATGAAAAAGGACATCGAAGCCTACAGAGAGCTCATCAAGAAGCTCAATATCCGTAAGTAAGAATACAAACCAATCAAACACATGCACCATAGGGGTGCATCTAGTCCAATATTATGAAAGCAGAATTTTATTCCGTCGAATTTGCTCCCGGTAAGGAGCTCTCTATAGAAACGCAACGTCTAGCCAAACAAGCCAGTGGATCCGTCGTGATCCGAATGGGCGATACTATGGCGTTGTGTACCGTTGTAAGTAACAAGGAGCCTAAGCCTGGGCAAGATTTCTTCCCATTGACTGTGGATTATCGTGAAAGCTACTCAGCAGCGGGTCGTTTTCCAGGAGGCTTCATGAAGCGTGAAGGGCGTTCTTCTGAGGGAGAGATCCTAGCATGTCGTCTCATTGACCGAGTTATGCGTCCATTATTCCCAAAGGGTTATGTGAATGACACACATGTGATTGGATCTGTGATCTCAGCTGATGGAGAGAATCAAGCAGACGTATTAGCGGGCGTGGGAGCTTCTTTAGCGACTCACCTATCTGATATACCGTTTGATGGCCCCATGGCTGAAGTGCGTGTTGGACGAGTGGATGGATCTTTTATCATCAATCCAACTGTCACAGAGTTAAAATCATCTGATCTTGATATTGTCGTAGGGGGTACAGAAACCAGTATCCTCATGATTGAAGGGGAGATGGATGAAATCTCAGAAGCCGAAATGCTTGATGCGATCAAAGCAGGTCATGAAGCGATCGTGAAGTTGTGCCAATTTCAAAATGAGTTGAGGGAGAAGCTTGGCGTAGAGAAGCGTGAATTTGTGCCGGTTGAAAAAGACGCAACACTTGTAGAAAAGGTTAAAGATGCTGCACTAGCCAAAATACAAGCGATTGTATCGCAAGGGCTTGGTAAAGAAGATTATAATGGGCAACTACGTGAACTTCGTGAAGAAGTAGTCTCTACCATTCTCGAGGATGAGCAATATTCTGACGAGGAAAAAGCCATACGTGGCATCTTTGGTAACTTTGAGAAAGAGACGCTTAGACAACAAATTCTTATTGATAAGCGACGTATCGATGGCCGTTCGCCAGAGGATATTCGTGACATATGGACAGAGGTTGGGTATATCCCTAGAACGCATGGTTCTGCGATCTTTACACGTGGGGAAACCCAATCTTTAGTTTCTGTAACGTTGGGAACTAAGCGTGATGAGCAAAGCGTCGATACACTGTTCAGCGATGAGCCTAAGAAATTCATGTTACATTACAACTTCCCACCATTTAGTACCGGAGAAGCTGGATTTTTGCGTGGACCAGGTAGACGTGAAATTGGGCATGGTAATCTTGCAGAACGCTCGCTCAAAAAGGTCATGCCATCGTTTGAAGAGTTTGGCTATGTAGTTCGTGTAATTTCAGACATCCTAGAATCGAATGGCTCCTCTTCTATGGCCTCTGTTTGTGGTGGCTCAATGGCCCTGATGGATGCAGGTGTCCCATTAAAAGCTCCTGTAGCAGGAATTGCAATGGGTATGATCGTGGGTGAAAATGACACGGTTGTGCTTTCTGATATTCGTGGAGAAGAAGATTTCATGGGAGACATGGACTTCAAAACTGCGGGTACTGAAAAAGGCATCACAGCCACACAGATGGATATGAAAGTCCAGGGTATCTCATTTGAGGTACTCGAGCGTGCCCTCAAGCAAGCTCACACAGGAAGACTCCATATTCTAGGTGAGATGGCCAAAACGATCACTACAGCCAACGACTCTATTTCTCAATATGCGCCTCAGTTCATTGTAATGGAAATTGACGGCGATTCAATAGGAGCAGTGATTGGTCCTGGTGGTAAAGTGATTCAAACCCTTCAGAAAGAAACCGGTACGGATATCTTGATCGAAGAGAACGCTGCTGGTAAAGGAGTGATAACCATTGCATCTGATAATTTGGATCGTGCTGAAGACGCCAAAAAGCGGATTCAAGGCATTGTAGGACACCTTGACGAAGGTGCTACCTATCAAGGAATCGTCAAAGGTGTAAAAGAGTATGGTGCCTTTGTTGAGCTTGTGCCAGGTAAAGAAGGCCTCCTTCATATTTCTGAAATTGCACATGAGCGCATCGACAACGTAGAAGATATCTTTAAGGTTGGAGATCAAGTTGATGTCAAACTGCTTAAAATTGAGCACGGCGGAAGGCTAAAACTCTCTAGAAAGGCTCTATTAGACCCTCCAAAAGACAAGGCTAACGACTCCGAGGAGTAAGGCCTTGTTTACAAAGCTAGACAACGACCTATCCTTAGCGACTGAATCGATTGACCACATGAAAAGTGTGGCAATCGGTGTTTGGATTAAAACAGGAAGCCGTGATGAGTCTGATGCCCAGGCTGGCATTACACATTTCCTTGAGCATATGTTGTTTAAGGGAACCGCAACTCGATCTGCAAAAGAAATAGCGCAGCATATCGAGTCCAAAGGTGGCTATCTAAACGCCTTCACATCGACTGAATATACGTGCTATGTAGTTCGATGTGTCGATACGGAGTTAGAATCATCATTGGATGTACTCTCCGATATGATTCTTCACTCCACATTTCCAGAAGAAGAGTTAGAAAAGGAAAAAAAGGTAGTCCTAGAAGAGATGAAGATGTATAAGGACTCGCCAGATGATGTCATCTTTGAGGAGTTCTCCTCTATGATGTTTCCTGAGCATCCTCTAGGGCGTCCTATTATTGGGTTTGAACCTACGGTTTCAGGATTCACCCAAGATCACCTACGTGCGTATACATCTGAGCGTTATCAACCCCACAACATTTTGGTATCCATTGCTGGGAATGTGGACCATCAAAATGCAGAGCACCTTATTGAGCGCTACTTCTCAAGTGCAAAAAGTCATTCTGATGCTTCACGAGAGCTCCAAAAACCTAATGTGGACCCCACTGCCTCAAAATCACTGACAAAAGTCATTGAGCAGACGCACATGATATTAGGAAGGAGAGGATTAGCCTTCAATGATGAGGATCGCATCAAGCTACTCATGGTGAATACACTCCTTAGCGGTGGAATGAGTGCTAGACTCCATCAAAATATTCGGGAGAAACATGGGTATTGTTACTCGATAAGTGCCTTTGCACAATCCTACATCGACACGGGTGTATTTGGTGTCTACATAGGAACAGACGCATCGTATGTAGACCATGTTCGAGATCTGATACACCAAGAATTTGAGCAGCTAAAACAAGAGAGTGTTTCAGAGGACGAACTTCAAGAAAGTAAAACCAATTTAAAAGGAAAAATGCTCCTTGCTCAGGAAAGCATGAGCAACCGAATGATGCGCCTAGCAAAGAGTTATATGTATCATGATCGTTTCATCACGCTGGATGAACTTGTGGATGAAATTGATGCGATTACACCCGAGGATGTATTAGAATTCTCTCAACGGTTTTTCCAAAAGGATGTATTTTCAGAGTGTTTACTTCTGCCTGAATCCTGATTTTTGTTTCCTATGACCACGATTGACCAGCTGTCCTCATTACTTAATCAAACGGTGACTCTTAAAGGCTGGGTATATCGTCTTCGACAGAGCAAAGGGTTGCTATTTATTGAACTACGTGATGGTTCAGGGATTTGTCAATCTGTCATTGCTGAGTCTGACGTATCTCCACAGCAATGGGTCGAGGCGACCAAGCTGAAACAAGAATCTTCCGTTGAATTTACGGGTCTTTGTGTTGCGGATGCACGAAGTGAAGGAGGGGTTGAATTACAGGTACAGAGCCTGGAGATACTTCAAGTGGCAGACGGATATCCTATCACTCCAAAAGAGCATGGCACGGAGTTTTTGATGGACCATAGACATTTATGGTTGCGCTCAAAACGCCAATGGGCCATTATGAGGATTCGACATACCATTATCTACACGATTCACTCCTACTTTCACAAAGAAGGGTTTATCCATATGGACGCCCCAATTTTTACCGGCAATCCTGCTGAGGGTACAACCACCCTTTTTGAAACTGAGTATTTTGATGACAAGGCCTATCTAACGCAAAGTGGCCAGCTCTATGGAGAGGCTATGGCGATGGCCCATGGCAAAATTTATACATTTGGCCCTACGTTCAGAGCAGAGAAGAGTAAGACCCGTCGACATCTCACCGAATTCTGGATGATTGAGCCAGAAATGGCGTTTTATGACATTGATATGACGATGTCTCTAGCGGAAGGGCTGCTACAATCTGTCATTAAAGAAGTACTTGCAACCAGGGAACATGAGCTCTCCATCTTGGGAAGATCGTTGGATACGTTAAAAGCTTCAGCTTCTACTCCGTTTCATCGAATGCCCTATACGGAGGCAGTTGAGACATTAAAAAGCGAAGAAATGGCGCATCAATTAGATGCCATGCTTGCGTCAAGGCATGATGAAAAAGCGCAACTTCGATCAGAGGATGATCAATTAAAACAAGAGAGCGGATCTGCTAAAAAATGGCGGAAAGTTCAGATTGAACAACGTCGAAAAGAAATATTGGAGCGAATTGCACAAATAGAAGAGGATATTCGCAACATCCCAGTCTGGAAAGAATCTGCAGCAACCTTTGAATGGGGGAGAGATTTTGGGGGTAGCGATGAAACTTTACTAACCATGAATCAAGATCGTCCAACGATTGTGCACCGCTATCCGGCTGCTGTGAAGGCCTTTTACATGAAGCGTGATCCACAAGATGATGCTCTAGCTTTGGCACTGGATGTCTTAGCTCCAGAGGGTTATGGAGAAATAGTAGGAGGGAGTCAACGAGAGGAGTCGTACGATGTGCTAGTGGATCGTATTAAGGCCCATGACTTAGATGAGGAGGCGTTTCAGTGGTATTTAGATTTACGCCGCTATGGCACGGTCCCGCATGCAGGGTTTGGCCTAGGCCTTGAGCGCACTGTCTCCTGGATATGTGGATTGTCCCATTTGCGTGAAGCGATACCATTTCCACGATTGATGGGACGATTGACACCCTAACACATGAATCCATATGGCTAGCAAACCCAATGCATACGATGTCTGGTCACAGATAGAGCAACAGGGACTTCAAGCCATCCAAGGGGTCACCATTTGCTCTGGTGAAGAGTCTTATTTCATTAAAAAAGTAGAATCCCTCGCGTTGGCCTCCGTTGAAGAGGGGGCTAAAGATTTTAATGTGGATAAGGTATATGGCTCAGAAGCGTCTGTTGAGCAAATAGTAGGTCTCGCTAAACAGTTCCCAATGATGTCTGAGAGAAGGGTTGTGCTCGTTCGCGAAGCCATGAGCTTGAAAGGCATGTCCAGCGCAGAAGGACAAAAAGCACTGCTAAATTATATACAACAACCTCTAGCAAGCACTCTTCTGCTCTTTGTGGACACCAAAGGACTTGACAAGCGTACAAATTTTGCCAAAGAATGTGCCAAGGCTCCAAATGTACATCTCTACACGTTTGATTCGCTCCAGCCTGCTCAAGCAAGCCACTGGTTGCAAAAACTTGCTCGCGATACGTATAACGTAACCCTTGAACCAGTTGCAAGCCAAGAGTTTATTGAATGGGTAGGTGTGGATTGCACAATGCTTGACTCTGAACTACAAAAAATTGTAACCCATGCAAATCAAGGGCAATCAATTGATCGAACAGCTCTTCGGTCCTTGTTAAGCAAAACGCGAGAACTCTCATCGTTTGAGCTAAAGGATGCCATTATCGCGAGGGATCTCACAAAATCGCATCAAATTATCCGGCGAATGAAGCAAACCGATGAAACCCTTATTGGAGAGTCTCTTCGCATGATTGGAATGCTTTCTAATACCTTTACGCTGTTTTGGGTGATTCATCGGGGAAAACAGAAGGGGTTGTCGAGTCAAGAGATACAAGCTCAGATTAATGTGAATCCATATTATTACAAAGTCCTCGAGCGACAAGTGAATGGCTACCACCTTGCAGAGATACCGGGTATTATGGAAGCTCTCTTGGATGCCGATCGAGCTCTAAAAGGGTTTGATGCTGGAGCTCCTCACGATGTGCTACAAGATGTCGTCACACGGATCCATCAGCCGGTTGCATAAAAAATCTTTTTTAAGACATACTGCGCATCCGCAAAAAAGGCGTAAATTTGCTGAGTTTATTCACACCCTTTGAGGAATCGCCGTATGCAGGCCCTTGGACGCCATATTTTACTTGAATTGTATCAATGCAATATCGAAACACTCAATGAACCAGCGCGTATTGAGTCCATACTTATTGAAGCCACGAAGGCTTCTGGAGCCACCATTGTTTCCCATGATTTTCATGCATTTAATCCCTACGGAGTTAGTGGGGTGATTATCATTGCTGAGTCTCATGTGACCATTCATACTTGGCCAGAGTATGGCTATGCAGCTGTCGACATCTTTACGTGTGGGGAGTCGATTGATCCTTGGGTTATTCAAGATAAAATTGCCTCAGATCTAGGCTCAGAGTCAACCTCTACCATGGAAATGAAGCGGGGTCTATTTAAGATGCCTCAAGGTGAATCCATCCATCACAAACCACTCCAAGGAGCCATTGAATCGATTTGATGAATGGTACGAGGGACGTACGGGTCTAACATTAGGCGTCCAAGAGGTTGTTTTCTCCAAACAATCACCCTTTCAGCTTGTTGAAGTGCTTCATACGGATAGTTGGGGTCATGTCCTCACATTAGATGGCCTGGTGATGCTTTCTGAACAAGATGAGTTTGTCTACCATGAGATGTTGACACATCCAGCGTTATGCGCCCATATAAAGCCTTCACAGCTTTGTGTGATTGGTGGAGGCGATGGAGGTACTATTCGGGAGTGCTGTAAGCATGAGGATGTGGAGTCCATCGATTGGGTTGAAATCGATGAAGTGGTGATTGAAGCCTCCAAAGCATGTTTTCCAGGTCTTGGCGTCTTTGATGATCCACGAACAAGTTTATTCATTGAGGATGGAATCAAATTTGTTGAGCGACAATCAGCAAAGTATGATGTGATTTTGATTGATGGATCCGATCCTATAGGGCCTGCAGAAGGTTTGTTTGGGGATGATTTTGTTCAAGCTTGTGCAAAGGCGTTAAAACCTGGGGGTATCGTCGTCTCTCAATCTGAATCGCCATGGGTAAAGACGTTTCATCCCAATATGAAAACTCTCTATCATGCGTTATCGAGCCATGTAGGAAACGTTTCACCTTATTTGTGTTCTATACCGCTTTATCCAACAGGGACATGGTCTATGATGATGGCATCCAATGAGGTCGATCCACAATCTTCTTATGCCTTTGACTCAGCAAGACAATTTTGCGAATCCCATTCAGAGCTCAAGTATTTCTCAGCAGATGTCTTTAGAGCTTCACAGGCGCTTCCTCCATTTGTGGCGGCATTA
>DDIC01000027.1:44829-46807 GCA_002338335.1 Bacteroidetes bacterium UBA1860 | reverse complement strand
CGGCCTCATAGAATTTCATATAGACTCACAGACAGGCTCACAGATAAGACGCCTCAAAGTGTGATAGAGTTGTTAAGACTGATATTACTTTTGATGTTAATGTCATTCGTGGGGCTCAGTACGATGACTGTAGCCCAAACCCATGGAATGACACAAACCATGGAGGAACTTGAGAGTCGGGACTCGACAAAGCCATTAGAAGTGCATTATAGCTCACCCGTCTCGTCTTCAATGAAGGCTGAGCTCAAGCGGAAAACCTATGCTGAATCGTACTTAACGAAGTACAGTTCAGTGCATCGAGAACACCAGTATTCCAGGGCTTCGATCTCTGGTATCTTAATCCATCTTGCTCAACATGGATTCCCTGAAGCGAACCTGCAAGTGGATCAACAAGGGCTTCACTTTGATGCAGGCGCTCTAGTGTTAATACACCCATGTCTCCTGGCCGAGCAACCCCAACTAGAGTGCCAAACGGCAACCTATAGCCTTTCAAGACCTTCCTTCGAAAACACACTGCGCCGACAACCGAGTATTCGCTCGTTCACCATAGATGGCTGGGCTGAGATTATCGAAAGCCCTAAACATCGATTTATTCTTCCTAATGTAAACATTCAAGATCAGCGGCAACCCACAATTCAAGGAGTGTTAGCTTTACAACAGGAGTCACGTGATGTTACTCTTTATGGATCAATGGAGATGGATGCACCCTACCTTGGGAGTCATCAACGTTCGTTTAGAGGACGATATGAATCGACCCCTTCTGGGGTAACAATGGCATCCATTGAGTATTCACAACTATGGTTCAAGCCGTGGGTGCAAGAACACCAACTGCAGTTACACCTTGAATCCCGAGATACACTCTCGCAAACCGCTTCGATACAATGGCAATCCCTATGGTTGGCAGAGCATTCATTTCGTCTAGGCTCACAGCTTGGATTAAGCAAAAGTCACAACACACAAATCACGGATCAAACGATTCCAACTAGTTGGCAGATTACAGCAGGGCTTAGAGCCAATTATGGCCCTTGGTCATTCATGCGTGCAGCCGATCGCACAATGCCTGAGGGTTGGTCTTGGGTGTTAGAGACCGAAACACCTCTTGGGAGTAACGCTCAACGGGGTTCACGCATAACCCTTCAACAACTATGGAGTGCAAAAAAGGATCAATGGTATGGTTGGATACAGCTCTATCAATCTTATGGATGGGGAATGAGCACAGAGGACATTCAAGGTTGGGTTTCGTGGGGAGGTGAGGGGATGTTCCGAGGGCTAGAAGCCCATCATGTGCAAGTCCGTTCTGCTCATACCATATCGATCGACGCTAGACACACCGTCCAATCGAATCTTGTGATTGGCACTCTTCTAGATGCGTCTTATGTGCCCACACATCATATTCGCCCCGATCCGTTGACACAGGAACTCCCTTCTTTTATGGGAGCGACCGGGTTAGTGGTTGAACTACCAAGTCAAGGAATCACAAAAATGGTCCTAAGTGTCGTATTTAGAGTGGATCAACCCTTATCGCAAGGCTTACTAAGAGTAAGACTCCAGCGTAATGATCGTTAGTCAAATAACCAAGCCATAGGCTCTAAACGAGCATTCCCAGGTTCGGCAGCAGCAAATGTGCCCCCTCCGTTGTCGAGCGCTCTGTCAGATGGCTTTAGCATTGTGGCCCCACCAAATTCACCTTGTACGTTGAGTGCATAATAATTGAGATTAAAACGGGGTTTTCCATTCTCATCGAGGAGTCGCGGCTCGGTCATCTCCACCACACGCTGCAGCGCAGATAGACAAGCTTGTTCTGGGCTTTCACCACTGCGCATTCGTTCAACAACAGTAAAACTACCACAAGCCATGATGTTGGCTTCACCGCGACCCGTAGAGCCTGCTGAGCCTACCCGCTGATCACAGTATTGTCCCGCACCTATGATGGGGGAATCGCCCACACGACCTGGAATTTTATACGATAGCCCAGAGG
>DDIC01000027.1:43038-44542 GCA_002338335.1 Bacteroidetes bacterium UBA1860 | reverse complement strand
TATACGATAGCCCAGAGGTTGTCGTTATCGAGCCGATGTCACCTTGTTGCGTACAAGCAGATATATGAACAGTCCCCGTGGAGTAGGGGTTTGATTCGTCGTCGTTTAGCCAATTATCGTTTGGGTTAAGATTACGTTTCCAACGTAACCAAGCTTCTCTAGCTCTCTCTGTGAGTAGGTTTTCTTCCTCAAAGCCAAGTTGCAAGGCAAAGGTTTTGGCATCTTCTCCCACCAACATAATGTGATCTGTAAGCTCAAGAACAGCTTTGGCAACTTCAGATGGCGTTTTAATCCCTTCTAGACACCCTACAGCACCCGCACGCTTTGTGGGTCCGTGCATGCAAGAGGCGTCGAGCTGAACCACGCCATGTTCATTGGGAAGCCCGCCGTATCCTACACTCATATCGTTGGGATCGAGCTCTTGAATTTTGACACCCTCCACAGCGGCATCCAGTGGGTCTTTCCCCTCAGACATCATTGAAACAGCCCTTTCCACACCTCTTAACGCATTGCGCGATCCAACAGCGAGCGTCTTTGGGTTCGAAACAATTGAGGTATTACCCCCATCAACTCTAGGTTTGCTAGAAGTAGGATGTGCTAGTGCCCATGGCATCACACCTAGAGCGCCTAGTGTTTTAATGAATGATTTTCTTGATGTATTCATAGGGAATCTGATTAGGTTCAGCGACTGTATATAGTGTTAATAACTCCGTTTCGATTCAGCGATTCAGGGTCGATTCATCAATTCAGGCTCGGTTCAACAACACTCTTTAGCTTAAGCGTCTCAATTCAATCTCAGCCACGTCTACAATAGGACTTCACTAAGGTGATCGTGAATAGCCTTTGAGGTGTCCCCTGGACCATATAGAGATGACTTTTGAAATGGTACATGTAGCTCCTTCAACCAATTCAATCCAATATGAATGTTTTCGGGCTTAGTTCCAACAAGCTTTCCATATCCAGCCTCTACCACCTCCGGACGCTCTGTAACCTCTCTGAAAATAATGATTGGCAGTCCAAGTAAGGGCGCTTCTTCTTGAAGCCCTCCAGAGTCACTTAATAACCCTTGAGAACCCGCACAAAGCGATAGGAAGGGTAGGTATTCGAGCGGATCCATGAGGTGGATTTGTGGATGATCCGAAAATACCGCTAGTGGAGGATGTGTCAATGGATTTGGATGCTTTATCACCACAAGATGTTGAGATGGATGCCCATTGAGAACCTCCACTAGAGTTTGCGTGACTTGATGCGATGCTTCACCTTGGGTCTCACGTCGATGCAGGGTCATGACCCAATAGGGGGCACGATAGGAATTGAAATCCTGAGGAGATAATCTCGTTTTGAGGGTCTTAAATGCATCCACGATCGTGTTTCCGACCTGATAAATGGTGGAGGGGTCAATGCCCTCTGATACCAGGTTAGATGTAGCCTGATCACTTGGGGTGTAATGCCAGTTTGCTCTTTTGGAAATAGCTTGTCGGTACCCCTCCTCAGGAAACGGCTG
>DDIC01000027.1:0-42743 GCA_002338335.1 Bacteroidetes bacterium UBA1860 | reverse complement strand
CCCCTCCTCAGGAAACGGCTGCGATAGATCATAGGTGCGCAATCCAGCCTCCACATGACCTACTGGAATCCCCAATTGATGCGCAACATCCGCAACACAATATGCCGTTGCTGTATCCCCCTGAATAATCACACAATCCACTCGGCTCTGAAGAAACCACTGCCTAGCCTGCAACGTAATTTCCCGCTCAAGTGCCTCAAGTTGTCCATCTGTAGGCGGCAACGATAGCTCAACGGGTTGCACACCAAAAAGCTCACCAGTCCCTTTACCCAGAGTAGAATGCTGTCCAGAATGGACAAAATGTACCTTAAACCGAGAATCCTTCTGCAGTTCCATCACCAATGGAGCCATTTTTATGTACTCGGGCCTGGTTCCAATCCAAACTGCGATATGTACTGGATGAGGTGTCATTGTTTAAGCATCTGATTGCTGGAAAGCGTGTATTGAAAACCCTGAACAGATTTTGTGATACATCGCTTCTGTTTGAATCCCCACTTCTGACCAATCCAGTACTTTTAATTTCTTGAATAAGCTCTTAGAAGGGGGACTGGAGAGTGCAAGATGAATGGCTTGTGAGATAGAATCCTCGTCAAATGGATCTAAATAGTGCACCTCTGATCCAAAAACCTCCTTCGTTCCCCCTGCTTGGGTAATGGCGATAGAGCAATTCGATAAACCCGCTTCCATCGCGGCGATTCCAGGAGTTTCAAATTGGCTAGGGAGCACAAACGTCTTTGCTGCTCGATAGATCGACTCAAGCAATGGGTCATCAGGAGCTACTCCATCGATCCAGTGAATCATGGGATCCTCTTGGAGTTGAGCCTGTAATGGATGCTTTGTTCCCAAACGCCCCATCAAAACTAACGGTGGCCAATTCAGTCGATTATGCTCTTTTTTGTAGACCTCTAGTAAGATTTGAACATTTTTGCGTGGCGCCTCTAGATCCCCAACGTATAAGAGATACTCATCAAAGCCTAGACGCTCCACCGCGAGTGTTGGAGTTGAGTGCTCAAAGCGCTTAACATTCACACCATTCGGAATCACGGTGATTTTCTGAGGAGAAATCCCAAATGCTTGGCAAATTAAGCGTCCTTCAGCATCAGTATTGGGTGCAAGATGCGTGGCTTGATGGCAAATTCGATATTTAGCATTCAAATCGGGCTTATAACTCCAACCTATGAACTGGGTCAGTTTCTGAATCTGCAGCGCTCGACGAAGGGTGGAGGCTGATCTATTTGAATACATGACCGTTGACACAACAACAGGAACCTCATGATTCAAGGCTCTAGATACATCACGTTCAAGATCTGGAGAGGCACCAAAGATGTGGATAATCTCAGCAGAGTGGTCATGATCAAGCATGGAAGATGTCACTTCAATGGAATGACCTAAGTTTTCAAGGGCAACTTTTGTCTGATGCAGCTGTCTGCTTAATCCCCCATGGACTTGAAATGTCTTCGGTGATGTCAAAAATAAGATATTCATTGCGTTCGTTGCCCTAACTCATCCAAAATGATGGCTTTCCACTGCCTGAATGGGTTCTTAGGGGGAGAGTAGGCTCTTACAGACAGGTCCTCCCCGGATAATGGCCTAGGCAGTGAGTCTTCTTTAATCCATTTCACACGCCATGGGCTACCCTCTAGCTCGTCGTGATGAGGCATGGCTCTAGATCGATGAGTCCACCATGCAGCCCATTGCTTGACCGTCCAAGTTTCAACTAATCCACGAGATTTTTGCTCAGATACCAGGCCAAAGAGTTGTTGAAGAACTCCTGAATCCCCTTGCATTGGATGATGATAAAAAATAAAGGGTTCGCCTCGAGTCATTGCTTTGGCCCACTTCTCTAAAAAAAAACGCTGTATGTCTTGCTCCGTTGCTTTTGTACGTCTAAAGGAGCCAGGACAAATGGGGTGAATTGGCACCTGGAGGGGTTCATGATCATTCGGCCAGTGTGGAAGATTATCACTATCAAATCCAAAGTCTGAAGCATAGTCAAATAGATGATTGCATTGTCTATAGACCTCGGCAATTTGAGAATTGTATCGACCAAATGGCATCGCAACACCTACTGGCTTCAGATCTGTTTCACGCTCAATATCAGCTTTAGCTTGCAGTATATTCCTCAACAATGCTTCCGTTGACCCTCTACTTTGATGTCGGACCCCATGAACAGCCACCTCAATGTCTGGATTGACAAAGAGGTCCAACCACCCCTTATGAGCTTCTGTATGCAAAAACCAGGTTGAAGGCATCTCATAAGTTTGGCATGTATCTATTAACGATTGCACTGCTTCTGGGGTGCCATAATCGCTATCCACTCGTAACATAAAGATGTTATTCACACCTTCAGGATAATAGGTTTTACGCAGAAGAGGACGTCCTGACCATAAACATGCTTGAATCATGACATAATGCAACACATGCCTCATCAGGGAATAAGGAGTCTGGTGTATGCGCTCAGTTGGTCTGATCGACGTAGGGGAGCTTGATGTTCCCATAGGCATCATCGCCATCCAGGATGTATGTTGCTGCGAGGTTGTCCAAAAGGGAAGACCAACATGGCAGGTTTGACGGTTCACATCAACCCAGATGCTTTTTTGAAGGCTTTGCCCTTTGGGGAAAGTGCGCACAGTCAGCGGGTGTATAGGTACATCCCACAAGGTCTGTAGCCAGGGTGTATCAAGGAGATACTTTACGCTCTTTGAGCACGTTGAGAACCCTTGCGCTGAGGCTAGAAGCCCAGACAGGTCAATCGTTGGAATTGAACGTGCTACGTCAATCCACTGCCTATCTGTTTCGTTAGGAGGAAGTAGGAGTACATCGCAAGCGCTGTCAAGAGTCCCAAGAAGCGTCCAATCTACACCTAACTGCTGTAAAATCATCACAACTCCCTGATGATGCCTTGTTAAACCAAATTGATTCTTTACACTCATGAGGCGCACAGTTTGTCAACGATTTGCACCATCTCCTCTAGCGATGAAAAGGTGTGTAAATGATCCGTATGTAAACCCTGTATAGATTGCAGGGAAAGCTCCTTAAGACAACCTGTTGCAGGTGCCACAGTTGGCATTCCTGCCGACAATCCAAGAGCGACACCCCCAGACATCTCAATGGCACGGTGATTATACACAAGCACATCAGCTGCGGACACAATCCTTTCGGTCTCCTCATCATTCACATGGATAGGGTGAATCCAAAATCGATTTGGATGGAATGCTGCCTGCTGTGAAAGCCACTCTAACGTTTGTGCACCGTCTGGTTTGGTAGGCCCTACGATCCAAAACACATACTCTTCTTGTTCCAAAAATGGCTCAATGGCCAGGGGAATTTGTTTGTATGTGGCAATATTTCCAAAATACACTAACACATTGTTAGTCAATAGATAATCATCTAATTCAAAACTCTTTTTAATGTATTGTCTGCACTCATGTTTTCCCAACAATTGCACCTCAAAGGAGGGATGTTCAATAAGAAAAAAAGCCTTGTTCGTCAATTCCTTGCTCCCTTTTAAGCGAGATGAGGTTCCGGAGCAGTGCACCAATACAGCCGAAGCGTGATGCAACAGCCATTGTTGAATCTGGCCATTCAGCCATCGATTACTTTCATCGTGGGGCTCAATATTGTGGCAAGTCCAGACGAAACGCCCCCCTCTGAGTAGAAATTGCTGCAAAAAAAACCACTTCCAACACCAAGCAAGGACTCCTTTTGTGTTCGTAGCCTCTAACCAATGTTGATGGACAACCTCTCTGGCAGGATTAACCCACAATAATGCAGCATAGCCCCAAATTGAATGACTTATCCACCTTTGAGAGGGGCCAAGTGGATTCTGCTTATAAAATTGAGTGAGATAATCTGTTCGAGGTGTTTGGGGACGATGCTTCGGAAAGACATGAAGCGTCTCAACCGATTCAGGTAATACATCCGTCCAATCCTTAAACACGGAGGTTTTCATGGTGTTAATGGAACACGTAATCCAATCGAATGTGCGGTACCAAATCCAGAATTGAATGGACTGAATGCATAATCGAGGCTCACACGGTCCAGCGCCACAAATAAACCAGCGGAAAAGCTCTGTTCACTCTCTTTCCATTCCTTACCCACTCGAAATCCACCTTGCTCGTTGAAATCAACCTCCATTCCAGTATGCAATACAGTAGACGCATCGGGATCTTTAAGCTGCTGAGTCACATCAATGTAGCTACGCACATCAATCGCTCGATTCTGATTGATTGTTAGGGATAATAGATGAGATTTATTGGAGAGTCTAAGTCGATAGGGTAGTTCTGTAGAGCTTTGATCCAACGCATCTAACTCTCCCATATGCTCGATGGAGACCCCAAATTCAAGACGATCATCAAGAATGGGTGCCCACGCACCTGCAGAAAAAGAGACTCCGTTTGCTCGATATTGAAAGATCTCTTGTCGCAGAGCACTCACACTAGCACCCAACGCAATAGGCCCTAGATTTCGTGCAATGCCTGCAGTCACCATAAGGTTTTCAGCCGAAAATGTGCCGGTAGGAGGGCCAGGTTGTGTTCTAGCTTGGAGCTCACCTACAGCAGATCGTTGGACGGTAAGGCCAAAGGAGGCCTGGCGTCCTACCCACGAAACACCAGCATACTGAAACGACGTATTGGAAATCCAGGCGGTATATGAGGCTTCAATCCACGCTTCGGATGTACTGGCGAGCAAGGCAGGATTATACAGAATGGCATTAGGTCCCAGATTTGATAGACCTCCAGCACCGCCAAGTGCTTGCACCGTTGGCTCAAAGGGGATATCTACCAAGTCTAGGGTAGGTTTCTCCAAGGATTGGCCGTGAACCGTGGTCATTGTCGCACAGAAAACAAAACCCAAAACCATCAATCGTGTGAGGGTATTGGGGAGGTTGCGAATGAGTCGTTCGGTTAGGATCATGGTCATAAGGAGAAGGTTAATGAAAAGGTGTGTGCAAAACCAATGTCTGAATGCTCACTCCAGATGGCATAGTGAAATGTTTCGACAACAGGTACATCTACAAGATCGAGCATAAATCCACCTGATCCCTTCCAGGTTGTCTCAACGTCCGAAAAAGGAGTGCTGTGAAGCCCAATCTGCACACTAAATAGTGAATGAGCGGCCCAATTCAATCCAAATGATGTGGATAATGCACGCGTGATTTGTTCGCCTGAATCACGCAGAAGAAGACCGCTTTCACTGTAACGGGCTTGATCTGGAGAATCTTGTTGTTGAGTCGAAAGTGTTATCGAGTGGTGCATCTGTAGACGATCCATAGCGCTAAACGTGTGCCCGAACGCGAAACGGCGTGTAAATCCCTGTCTAATGGATCCCTCTTGGCTTGACCCGGCAATCGTTCCAGTTGTCCATCGGTATGTGGCCAACAGATCTTTGGCCACAATCATCCAAGCATACCGTTCTGAAAGCGTCGATTGTATCCCAAGATCTACACCTATGGTTGTTGCAGGCTCAAGGTCTGGATGTAGAGAAGAGTGGTGCCAGGAGATTCCCAAACCAGCCTCAATCTGCTCTGTAATGGCAAGGCCCAACTGAACACCTATCATCGATTCACTTGTTGTGAAGGTTCGTGTTGGATAACCACTCACACTACGACCGTCAATGTCACCAATGCGGTATTGCGCTAAGTGAACTCTTAGGCCTAAACGCTCATCTAATGGCGCGTGCACAGAAACTCGATGATGGGCTCTATCAAAGGTCAAAACAGAGGTTTGCATCAAGGCTTCCCATTGCTCGCCCTGACTCCTTGCCGCAGCTGGATTTACACTCAAGGGCAATCTTGTTCCAAATGAAGGCAAGGATACTGCTACTCCACCAAGAGAGCGCTCATATGAAGACATAAACAACCTACTTTGAATACCCGAGGCACCACCCACTTGAGCATGTGTATAGGTAGGACTCATCATCAGTAGAAAGCACCACCCGAAGATCCCTAGCCAAAGTCGTTGAGTGGTGTGATTCATCACTGTATCACCAATATTTTTCCACGGAACAACTCATTTCCACCTTTTACTTGCACAAAGTAGACACCATTGTGAACCTCTAATCCATTGGTTGTTTTTCCATTCCACAGCACCTCAAATACTCCCGCAGATTGCACAGATTCTTTTGATTGATAAATGCGTCTCATCTCTCCATCAAAAATGGAGACTGAGACATCCATCGGGCTTGGTATATTGAACCGGATCCTTGCAAATTCATGGATCGTAGGTGAAAACGGATTAGGGTAGACATACCCATCTACTTCATCACTTGTACGCGAGTTGTGCTGACCGGATAGTGGGTAGTCCACTCTAATCAACTCCCACGTAACCCCTTTATCTTGAGAAACAAGTAGACCTTGAGAGCTCCCAACAACAATCCAGTCTTGATAGGTGTCTACAGAAAAGAATTCGGTGGATTGTGGCAATTGATTCCCTGTCACAGGTAGTGGAGTTTGGCTGCTCCACGAGACCCCTCCATCAATAGATCGATACACATTGTTTCCAACGGCCAAGATTGTCGACCCAACAAAGCCTATATCATTAATTTTTTGCCCCAACAGATGTTGTGAAAATGAACGCCCACCATCATTTGAGGTTACGAGTCCATATTGTTCAGATGCCGAGGTGGGCCAATTGGTCATCCATAAGGCACTCGTTTCTGGATGCTGGCGAATCCGAATGATCCAGTTCCCTACGAGACCTCTTGACGATCCATTCGTTTGAATATGGGTCCAAGAAGCTTGGGAGGGACCCACTTGGTAGAGATCTTCTGAAACATTAAGTCCTCCCGCCGTACCGATGAAGGCATGCCCAACCTCATCAACATGTACCGAGAATCCAAGTAAATTATTATCAGATCTAGGGTCATAACGCTCTATAGATCCGATCGATGTCGTGCTACTCCACGAGGTAGGGGTAGAAGGGCTCATTGAAGATGCAGACTGTGGTGGCAGCGGCACAAACTGCCAGGACTGACCCTCATCAGTAGACATTTTCACTCCAGAAGCCCAATGAGCTGCATAAAGGGTGCCATGATGGGAAAACAAGTCGTACGGAGGGGACTGTTCAGGCACGGTAATACGAACCCTTCGATACTCAGTCAATCCATAAGAGAACAGTATATCGCAGGCTTCATCAAGAAGAGAAGGATCAGGACAAACGGAAGCATCAGGTTCAGGATCCAAGGAAAAGGGTTGGTGGCTCCATGTTGTGCCCATATCACGTGAGATGCCATAGCCGGCTGCACGAGGTATCGTTTCATCATCGAGCTGTGTGGTCGCCCCTAATCCAGCATACAGGTAGTCTCCATCCGCATGGAGGGAGTATAGCGATGCTAATCCTTGATTTACAGAGTCGAGCCCGACGGGAGGGTTCCATGCATTAAAAGGAGGTGTGGCGAATTCTAAACCAGGGCCTATCCATATCCCTTGTGAATTTGAACCCACTACAGAGATACTATTTTGACGAAATGACGCTTCTCGCTCAAACAGTGGGCCTATCCATAAGTTGGATTGCCCCAGAGCACGATCTGAGAGTCCAATCATAAGTAAAACGACTCCCACACATAGTATAGACTTTGCAAGGGATAGTTTCAGTGAGTTCAACAGGCTCATTCGACAATCTCCAATGTGGTGGTTTTCTGTATTGCCGAAAGTCCTGTTACAGAGGTCGCATTCCACTTGAGTAAGTAGCTAGCAGGTTGGTTGTCCGAGCCAATGCTTAGTCCTACGAAGTAAAACCCATCATTTGCTTGTTGATCACCGTCCTGACCGTTATCGACCAAAGTAAAGACACCTCTTGAGTCATTGGTTTCAGCGTCCAGCAATTCCATGGTTACCGAGGCAATATTTTGCAGACTGATGGAATGGGAGATTTCTACTATAAATAAGATTGCCTGTGTACCCGAGGCAGGAATTTGCACACTATCTGGGTGAATGATCGATTCAATCACGGGAGCTTCATCTGCCACACCCACTACAGGGACGGATGTCTCATAACGAGCTCTTTGGCCACTAGGTTGAACAAATTCAATCCGCGCTCGAAGCGTTGTAGACTCACCTGTATTCAGAGTGAGCTGTCTAGAAGCTGAGAACGAACCATTATGTTGAAGTGTAATCTCTAATGGAATTGTCGTATTAGAGGAATTAGACACTAAGGCTACACCCTGAGTAGAGGGGCCAGCCCCTTGGAGCACTCCTTGGAAAGCTACCGTAATTGTCGTGTCTTGAATCGTATTTGATGCATATTGAATGGATGTGGGCTCAAAAGAAATAGATTCAAAACGGAGCCTTTTAACTTGCTGATCGGCTGTTGTCTGTTCACAAGATGAAAGTAGAATTGAGCCAAGAAGAACCCACAATGGAATCAGGGTGTGTCGCATGAAGTAAATATAAAAAGCTTCCTGGCTAAGCGCGTTTATTTATTAAAAAACGAAAAATCATACTCAATGAATGATGACACTACAGATAACAAATCACGAATTATAGATCACGAATTGTAGATTAGGATAAACTGAATTAACTTGACCCCCATGATGCAGATACAACATAGCACTACTAACGCTTGGTGGAGGTAACGAACTCGATCTGCATTTCGTACGTCCAATCCACTGTACGTGAAATGCAGTGGATTTTTTGTTTCTAGATGGATAGTACATTTTCTCAATTTAAGGCAGCCGCTACTTTGAGTGGCGTTATCCCTTGTTCAAAGACACTGCTCTCTGATCAAACTACACCGGTGCAGGCGTGTAAGGCCCTTCGCCGCGCGCATCCTGACAAAGCACAATTTCTCTTTGAGAGTGTCAGCGCTGACCAATCCATGGGGAGATATTCCTTTCTAGGTGCAGACCCCAAGATTACATGGAAAGGATACAGCGGGGGGACCCAAGTTCACTACCGAGATGATTCCACGAAGGACGAATCCATTTCTCTACCCTGGGATGCTACATTACGAGAGTGGTTGAGCTCCAAAACCTGGGCTAAATCGATTGAACAGCAATTGCAAAGTGGTGGGTTTCATGGTGGAATCGTTGGGTACACCTCCTATGAATGGATTCACGAACTTGAGCCCATTCACTCCAAGGAAGACACCCACGTTACATATGATACGGATAAAACGATCGCTTTATGGATGCTCTTTGATGAGTTCGTTCAATTTGATCACGTTAAACAGACGTGCACACTGACCAAATTGGTCTTTCCCGAAAAGGAAGATCTATCCAGCGAAGAGCGTATTAAAGCACTTTATGATGGAGCTGAAAAAGCATTAAGTGCCCTAGCATCCTGCATATCATCCACTGAGGCGTCATTAGATACCCTCCAGCCAAGCTCTATCGATGACATTACGTTTGACTCTCCCTTTTCAAAATCCTCCTTTGTTGAGGCTGTTGGATCCATTAAAGAGCATATCCATGAAGGAGACGCTTTTCAAGTGGTGCTTTCGCGTGCGTTAACCACGACGTTTTCAGAGGAATCACTGCGTCTATATAGAGCCTTGCGACATGTAAATCCATCACCGTATATGTTTTACATTGACCACCCTGAGATATGTACATTGGTTGGTTCTTCACCTGAAATTTTAGTACAAGTGAAGGATCAAACCGCTGTTCTATATCCCATTGCAGGAACACGGCCACGAGGTGAGACCCCTGAGCAAGACATCGCGTTCAAACAGGATCTATTAGAGGATCAAAAAGAACTGGCAGAGCACACCATGTTAATTGATTTAGGGAGAAATGATCTCTCCAGGGTATGCCAACATGGCACCATCCATGTGAGTAAACAAATGGAGGTAGAGTATTTTTCTCATGTTATGCACATCGTTAGCGAGGTAAAAGGGACCGTGCGACCCGATCAAGATGCATTGAGTGTACTAAAGGCCTGTTTCCCAGCTGGAACGGTCTCTGGTGCTCCCAAAGTGAGGGCGATGCAAATTCTGGATACACTTGAGCCAAAACCAAGAGGACCATACGCAGGTGCTGTTGGGTATTTCGATTTTAAAGGTAATATGGACACATGTATTGCCATTCGAACCTTTATTATAGAAGGAGATCAGCTACGTATTCAAGCAGGGGCGGGAATCGTTGCAGATAGTGACGCAGAAGCTGAGTTCAATGAAACGCTTCACAAATCCAATGCGTTGCGACAAGCAGTCGCTTTAGCCAAAACACTAACCTAATTCATTATGATTACACTTTCGGGCATTCAACCCTCAGGTCAACTTCACTTAGGTAATTACTTTGGTGCCATTCGCCAGCATGTCGAGAGACAGACTACGCCCGATGAATCATTTTACTTCATCGCAAACTATCACTCCTTGACATCTATCCATGAGGGAGACTCTTTGGCCAAATACTCGCTGGATGTTGCTATCGATTACCTTGCATTAGGCCTTGATGCTACTAAATGCACTCTTTATCTACAGTCAGATGTGCCTGAAACGACTGAGCTTGCCTGGATTCTAAGTACGTTTTCGCCTGTTTCATTGATGGAAAAAGGGGTGGCCTATAAAGATAAAATTGCCCAAGGTTTGACGCCGAATATTGGATTATTCACCTATCCTATACTCCAAGCAGCAGATATTTTAATTATGCAGTCCAATGTTGTGCCCGTGGGGGAGGATCAAAAGCAAAACATTGAAATCGCTCGAGATCTTGCCCAAAAAGTGAATCATTCTGCTCAAAAGGAACTTTGCACAATTCCTGAGCCCATGTTTGTGGAAAAGGGAGCCAATGTTCCAGGAACGGATGGAAAGAAAATGAGCAAGAGCTCCGGTAATACCATCCCGATCTTTGCAGAGGGGAAAGCACTCAAAAAGACTCTCGGCACCATCGTTACGGACTCCAAAGGGCTGGATGAATCCAAAGACCCTGAGTCATGCACCGTTTACAGGCTTATTCAACTATTTGCTACAGACGAGAAAGCAGATGAAATCGCAGAGGCATACAGGGCAGGTGGATATGGCTACGGTCATGCAAAACAGGCACTTCAAGAGTTAATGGATGACCATTTTGGTGAAGCTAGAGAGCGTAGACATGATTTATCTACACGCCCGGACGACGTAATGGACCTTCTTCGTGAAGGGGGCAGAAATGCTCGCAAAAAAGCTGCGCCTTTTATGGAGGCCATGAGAGAACATTTTGGATTGTTAACCACAGACACCTCACCGTCTGTACGCGCATGATTTTGGTCATTGATAATTATGATTCATTCACCTACAACTTGGTGAACCTGGTCGCGATCCAAGGGGTAGACGTCAAAACCGTTCGTAACGATGAGATAACACTACAAGAGATAGCCGATCTTTCTCCAAAGGGAATTTTACTCTCACCAGGCCCAGGAAGACCCGAAGATGCAGGGATCTCGGAAGAGGTCATACGAAGATTTGGCCCAGCCTGTCCCATTATCGGCATATGTTTAGGCCATCAAGCCATTGGGCAGGTATTTGGCGGCGACGTGATCCATGCGCCAAGCTTAATGCATGGAAAAATTTCATCGGTCATCCATACAGGAGATCCACTATTTGAAGATATTCCAAATCCATTTACAGCTACTAGATACCACTCATTAGCATTGGACACTAACACATTACCATCATCACTTCAAGTCACTTGTAGGACAGAAGATGGTGTAATAATGGGTGTGCGTCATGTAGGGTATCCACTTCAAGGAGTTCAGTTTCATCCAGAAAGCATTCTCACGCCAGATGGGGAAACGATCATCAAAAATTGGGTAGAGTCTTTATGAGCAGATCGTCTACCGAAAGGTTTGTAGAGCACTTTGTTGCGTCCAATGAGCTCCTCCAAGACGAACTTGATGGGCATCGAGAGTGTTTTGTGCACTTAATAAATGGAACCCTGGCTAATGGGGTTGCAGAGAGCTATCTACGTACGCTGGCGAATTTTCATCTAGATGACACAATTTTATCGATGGCTGTCGACGTAGTGAGAGATCACATGATTCCATTTCACGTGGATGAGTCCTTGACTACAGTGGATGTCTGCGGGACAGGCGGTGATGGCCAAAACACCTTCAACATCTCCACAACTACGTTTTTTGTCCTTGCAGGGGCGGGTTTTCATGTAGTGAAGCATGGAAATAGGGGGGTAACTTCATCTAGTGGCTCCTCCGATGTTCTTCAAGAGCTTGGCATCCCTGTTGTTGCGTCACTTGAGACCTTGCACAAGATATTCGATGAAGTTGGAAGTGTCTTTCTTTTTGCCCCTTCCTTTCATCCAGTCCTTAAACATGTCGTTCCTATACGTGCATCACTGGGTATCCGGACTATCTTTAATGTCATGGGTCCATTATTAAATCCAGCAAATCCAACCCATCAGCTGGTAGGTGCCTATGATGAGCAGGCGGCACAAACCATGGCAAAAACGCTACATCGACGGGGGGTGGAAGCCACGGTTTTTCATCACCTTGATGGATACGATGAATGGGTTCCCTTTGGTCGGGGGAGTTGCTATCGGACAGCACCTCAGCAGGCTCAGGTCATCAAATCAGAACGATCATATAAAGAATTTCACGTTCCCCAAGCATCAGAGAAAGATCTTCATGGCGGATCCATCAAAGAGAATGCTCACATTCTTCGTCAAATCCTCCAAAACGAAGCAGAGGCACCCAAAATCGATACAGTATGTATGAATACAGCCATGGCTATTCAAACCATTCATCCCGATACGTCTCTTCAGGAGGCAATGGAGCGGGCTAGACACTCGATTGCCTCAGGGGCTGCTCTGACTGTGCTAGAATCTATGATTAAGGTGTCACATGTCGATTCTTGATCAAATTGTAGAGAGTAAACGTGTAGAGATCCAAAAACATCGTACCCGTGTGAGTCTGCACGATTTTGATGGATTTGAATTCTTCCATCGACCCACACTTTCATTCAAGGAGGCAGTTCAACGCAAAGGGGGTGAACTAGCTACAATGCCTGCCATTATTGCTGAATTTAAACGAGCTTCCCCTTCTAAAGGGGTCTTTGCACCTGATTCTGTGCCTATGGATCAGTGCAGTGCTTATGCGAATGGAGGCGCTGCTGCTTGTTCGATCTTGACAGACAGCCCTTTTTTCCATGGTTCACTTGTTGATCTTCAAGCCATACGACGTGAGGTGGAGTTGCCCTTGCTACGCAAAGATTTCATCCTAGATCCTTATCAAGTGTTCGAAGCTAAAGCATACGGTGCTGATGCCATTCTGTTGATTGAGCGGATCTTAAGTCCAATTCAAATCCAAGAGCTTTTAGATGCAGCAGGTGAATGTGAACTAGATGTATTAATGGAAGTCGATGCAGCTGACGTTTGGTCGTCCATTGAGGGATACCAAGAGTCCATCGCTGCCGTTGGCATGAACAGTCGGAATCTTGCGACCTTTGACACAGATGCCGATCATGGTCTCTCTGAATTGCAGGATATTCCATCCACTGTAATTCGTGTGATGGAAAGTGGGATTCAAGGCCCTGAACCCCTGTTTGCGTGTGCGACTCACCACATTGACGCAGCGCTTATTGGTGAGGCTTTGATGCGATCGGCCGATCCAGCATCGCTGCTTCAACAATGGAAACAATATGTCAATCATCAACTCCATTAACCGATGACCTCACCTGCACTAAAAATTTGTGGTATTACACGGTTGGAAGACGCACGCTTTTGTGCTGGAGCCTTTGTGGATCGACTAGGATTTATCTTTACTGAACAAAGTAAACGAACGGTGGATGTGAATCTGGTTGGAGCCATTACACAATGGATAGAAGGGATGGGAATGGTGGCTGTCACCATGGATCAGCCGCTGGACGAGGTAAAAACGATATTACAACGCTCTGGGTGCTCACATATTCAACTTCATGGTGATGAACCTCCCCATTATTGTGATGCGCTTGAGGTGCCTGTCATCAAAACGATTAGCATTAGCCCCGAAGATACTGCCCAAGAGGTCCAGTCACGGATTGATCGATACCACGATGTGGTGGATGAATTTTTGTTCGATTCTCAAATTGATCAAGGAGAGAGTACTCAGCGTGGAGGTACGGGACAACCGTTTGATTGGTCCATTTTGTTGTCGTGCTCCATTGATAAACCATATTGGATTGGAGGGGGATTGAACGCAGCGCGGATCCAAGATGCTCTAGCGATATGCACACCCTATGGTTTTGATGTTAATTCAGGCGTTGAAGAAGCACCTGGCATCAAAGATTATGACAAAATCAGTCATTTGACTTCTCTTTTAAAAACAACATCTTAAGACATGCAACCTGCCACAAAATCGCGCGTTAAAGGCTACTTTGGAGACTATGGTGGACAATTTGTCCCAGAAACCTTGATCCCTGCCCTTGAGACTCTTAGTGATGCTTATGATGCGTTGGAAAACGACCCTGAATTTCATCACCAATTAGATCAGGCATTACACCATTTCGTTGGACGCGCTACTCCACTTAGTTTTGCACCTAGATTATCCAAACATTACGGGCTGAAGATTTACCTAAAGCGGGAAGATCTGTGCCATACTGGAGCGCATAAAATCAACAACGCCATCGGTCAAGCGTTGTTGGCGAAAAAGATGGGTAAGACCAAGATTATTGCAGAAACTGGCGCTGGACAACACGGGGTTGCCACTGCCACCGCCTGTGCAAAATATGGCCTTGAGTGTATTGTGTACATGGGTGAAGAGGATGTGAAACGTCAAAGACTCAATGTAGAGCGGATGCAACTCATGGGCGCGGAGGTTCGCCCCGTAACGTCAGGCACTCGCACCCTCAAAGATGCTACCAGTGAGGCAATTCGACACTGGGTTACACATGTGGAAGATTGTTTCTATATCATTGGCTCTGTCGTTGGGCCCCACCCATATCCATTGATGACACGGAATTTTCATCGTGTCATAGGCCTAGAGACACGTGAGCAAGTTCTCGCGATTGAAGGAAGGCTTCCAGATGCTCTTGTCGCGTGTGTAGGTGGTGGAAGTAATGCAGCTGGGTTTTTCCATCCTTTTATTGACGATAAAGATGTAGCCATGTTTGGTGTAGAGGCTGCTGGATTTGGAGTGGAGAGGCAGAAAACTGCAGCCACATTATCCAAAGGGAAACCGGGTGTGTTACATGGCTCTCTTAGTTACTTATTGCAAGATCAGAACGGGCAAGTCGATTTAGCTCATAGTATTAGTGCAGGCCTCGATTATCCAGGGGTAGGACCTGAACATTCCTATTGGAAAGACGAAGGACGAGTTAATTACAGCGCTGCAACGGATCAAGAAGCCATGAGAGCCCTTGAAACTTGTGCGGCCATGGAGGGAGTTATACCCGCATTGGAAACAGCTCATGCCTTTGCGTGGCTAGATAAGCAACAAGCTATCAAGGACGGAGGTCTCGTCGTGATTAATTGCTCTGGTCGTGGTGACAAAGACATGGAGATGATCACGGAATGTCGAGCGACTACAAGGGGTATTGCATGAATCGCCTCACGCAATTCTTTAAACAACAGCCATCAGGCGAGCTTGCAAAGACACTGTACATCACTGCTGGCTTACCCTCATTAGACAGATTTCAGAGTACATTAGACACGCTAGTCTCTTCGGGTGCGTCTATTCTTGAGATTGGTATGCCGTTTAGCGATCCATTAGCCGATGGGCCCACTATTCAAAAGGCCAATGAGCTCGCTTTGCACCAGGGTGTGAACATTGCCTGGATTCTCGAATCTGTCCAAACATTTAGACTCCGTCACGAAACACCCGTTGTATTAATGGGCTACATCAATCCAGTCCTCCATTATGGAATCGAGCCATTCGCGAAAGAATGCGCTAAGGTAGGGGTAGATGGGGTCATTTTGCCAGATGTCCCACTCGAGGAAATGGAGAGAGTGAGAGAGATCTTTCATAAGCATGATGTAGCTCTTATTGGCTTGCTCACACCAACGTCTACAAATGAACGTATCCAACAATTAGATAGACTGTGTCGTGGGTTTCTCTACATAGTCATGGTCACTGGGGTTACAGGTGGAGATGCTTCACAATACACATCCAAAACTCGAGAGTTTTTGGAGAGGGTCCGAGGTCTCGTGAAGCACAACCCAGTCATGGCAGGTTTTGGCATCCAACAACACTCCGATATTGAACCGTACAAGGATCTTTTGGATGGATTTATTGTGGGTAGTGCACTGTTGCGCATATTGCTTGATTCAGAGGATGGAGATGTGGACAATGCATTAGACACATTTCTATACCATCTGCAGTCTTAAACATGAATCCTTTGCCCATGAATCAGTCAAACTCCTTGTCAACACTTCTGTTTGGTTTAGTGATAACACTTCTTGTAGCTGCAGGCTGCAATATGGAGTATAAGCCCAAAGCGAAGGGGTCTTTAGATTCCATCTTACTTGTTGTAGATACCACTCAGCACAATGCGTCTCTTGTACCAGCGATTCGAGAGGTGTTTGAGCAGGCCATTCCACATGTCCCTGGGTACGAACCACAATACAAGATGCATATAGCCTCCTTTGAGCGTGAATCCGATTTATCTGTCATCGAAAATCGCACCAATGTTGTGATTGCTGCTCCATTAGATGAACAAACGCCTACAGGTTCATTGGTCCGATCAATGCTTAATGAATCATTTGAACAAAATGTACGAAATGGCACGTCTTTTGCATTTCCAGCAAAGGATGTCTGGGCGAGAAACCAGTGGGTGCTTGTCCTCACTGGAGTGGATACAGTGGCTATGAAGCAGGCCATCTTAGAAGCTGATACGCGACTCCTTGAACCCCTTCAGACGTATGAACTAGAGCGATGGACTCGTGATATCTATGAAAAGGGAGAACAAGTTGAGCTTGCCGACTCCTTAATGGCACATGCTGGTTGGTCCGTACGAATGCAGCATGATTATGTATGGAACTTTGATACGACCCGTTTTGTGCAATTTAGACGCCCATTAATCGATAACGATCGTTGGATCTGGGGTGCATGGGAGGAGCTACAGGACCCTGGCGTGATTACTCCGAGTTGGATTCAAGCCAAGCGAGATTCTATCATGGCCACCTACCTCAAAGGGAGTCGTCCCAAATCTTATATCACCACAGAAACCAGACGCCCTGTATCAACTTCGTTTTTGGATGAGTCAGAGCATTTGGCCTTTGAGACACTAGGCACGTGGACGATGGTCAATGATTTTATGGGTGGTCCATTTGTCCACTTCACGTATTACATTCCCGAACAAGAGCGTGTCGTCTTTGTGGAGTATGGACAATTTGCTCCACAAATAGGCAAACGTCGGTTTGTGCGCCAATTTCGCGCGATGGGACGCACCTTTAAAGTTGATACAACCTTAACGACAGATTCGTCGAAATGATGTATGTTAGGTGGGTTGTAAATCTTTTTTTACCCAATTACAGTGAAATCAATCACAGCCAGATCTCGTGAATTTATACGATACTGAATGACGCCTCCAAGCATGATTCAATGTTGGCTTATCCCATACCCGACAGTCTCATTAGACTCGTTGGCAAAAACGCTCGAGCATAAAGAGTGCCAGATCACTACACACTCACCTTTCGAGCTAGAAGACATCGACTTCACCTCTCTGTCACCAAATGAGTGTCCCGATATTATGTTTATTGATGGAGGGTCAGAAGTTTCCCATTCACGAAGAATGTGTCGCCATCTGCGTGATAATGGATATAAGGGCTTTTTGTTGCTCGCTTCACAGGACTCGACAACAAAAGGGAGAGTCAAGTCTTTAAAGGCGGGGGCAGACGATTTGTCTGTAAAACCTTATTCTAGCCACTCCATTCGAGAAAAGGTTCTGGAATACATTGAGCTTGAAAAAAAGAACCAATCGGCAAAAAAATACTCCTTTGACGACCTCATGCTTGACACGAAGGAAGGCATATTGCATGGCAAGGGGGGCAAGCAGATCAGATTAACTCAAATCGAAAGCAAGCTCATGAAAACCTTCCTTAAGCAAAGTCAAAAGCTATGTTCAAAGGAATGGTTAACCGCCGAAGTTTGGAAGATTCATTTTGATACAAAAACTAATTTCCTCAGTGTCTCGATTAGCGGACTTCGTAAAAAAATCAGCAAGATTTCTAAAAAACCCTACATCCATACCGTTCGTGGCAAGGGGTACAAGCTGGATATCGACCTCTAATGGGCGCTTATCTATCCTTATCAGCGTAACCCATTAATCAATAGATTAATCCATTGAGGCGTGGTCTGTGGCAGCAAGCTCCTGATACAGCTTGAATTCCTCTGGTGTTGTGTTGGCAAATAGATACATGAGCGGATCCACATGCTTGCCATTACGGAGCACTTCATAATGGAGGTGAGGGCCACTAACCATGCCAGAGTTTCCAGTGTATCCAATCAAGTCTCCACGCTCAATACGTTGACCCTCTTGGATTCCCTCAGCATAGCTAGAAAGGTGAGCATAACGCGACTCAAATCCGTAGCCATGATCAATAATGATCATACGACCATAGGTGCCTGCATATCGCCTCGAAGAGATGGTTCCATTGCCGGTTGCATACACAGCAGAGCCGATTTCAGAGCGAAAGTCAACTCCACCATGCATTGTTTTGTAGCCCATGACTGGATGAGTTCTCATGCCGTATGCGCTTGTAAGTACATTATCCACCGGTTTAATTGCAGGAATATGCTTGAGCTTATCCGAATTGGTGTTGAAGTAACGCTTAATCTCTTCATACGAATCGTTTTGAATGCGTATGCGTTGCTCAATCTGACGAACGGATTGTCTTGCCTCAGCCAGAAGTTGCGCTGTGGAGGATGATACAGAAAGGTCCATCTCTGGTGGGCGGGCACCACCCATGGATGCATTGCGTTCTGCCATTGGAATTTCATTAAGACCCAAGATGGATCGGTACATCTCATTATCCTGCGCTGCTAGATCATCCAATTGACCCATAAGCTGAGTCATGGTACGTTTTGACTCTTCCACCTCATCGATAAGAAATTCATTCTCAGCTTTGAGTGCTAGCTCAGCAGGGGTGGCATAAAAGGTGGAGATAAGCGAAAGAAAGATGGCCCCAAATACCATTCCGTTGAGTATCCATAAGGACATCGATAGAAGGAATAGTTCTCTCTTGTTACTCTCTACAGGGACAAAACGGCAAGCGTCTTCGTCGTAGATGTAGTGTTTTGGCTGATTCATTTCCACAATTGTTTGTTAAAGATACAAATCTTTCGCTGGCTACTCCACATCACCTTCAAAATAGGAAATGGCGCTTCCAGGTCTGCCTGCAGTTGGTGCCTTTTCGATGGCTTCGCCTTTCATCTTACGTTCAATCTGCGTCTGAACTTTAGCCTGAAATGCTTTTGCTGCATCATATCCATAATGCTTGAGGAGATGATTCATGGCTATCACCTCAGCAATCACAGTGATATTTTTGCCAGGGGTCATGGGAACTCGAATTAATGGCAACGAAATACCCATTAGATCTACCGTCTCATTCGTGAGCCCTGTACGTTCAACCTTTTGTTCGTCATCCCACAAATTGAGCTCAACAACGACCTCGAGTCGCTTTTGATATCGAATAGACCGGATACCAAACATAGAGAGCACATCGACGACACCCAGACCCCGTATTTCCATGAAATGTTTATTCATCTCCGTGGCAGAAGTCATGATGACTGAATTTTTCCTCGTAAGCATCACCACATCGTCAGAGACCAATCGATGACCCCGTTCCACCAAATCCATAGCCACTTCACTCTTTCCAATACCAGATTTGCCAGCTATTAGCAATCCAATACCATAAACATCTACCATGCTGCCATGAATCATCGTTTGATCGGCAAATTGGTCGTCCATATAGTCCTGCAGAATGGACATGAATCGTGTGGTCTCAAGATCTGTCGACAACACGGGAATCCCATTCAAATCGGCCTCATGAAGCAAATCAGGGGGCAATTCATTCCCACTCGTCAGGATAATGGCAGGACTCTCAAAGGAACAAACATGCTTGAAGCGTTCTCTCGACTCCTCTTTAGGAATGTGTAGCAAATACTCGATTTCTGTATTTCCGAGGATCTGAATTCGTTGGTGAGTATAGGTCTCCACAAAACCAGCCAACGCGAGTCCTGGTCGGTGCAGTGTGCACTCCGTGATTTGCTTCGCTTGACATCGAGCTTCATCAGTACACAAACGAATCTCAAGATTAACCAGTTCTTTGAGATCTCTGGTCAACTCAGCAACGGTCATCGATTCCCGCTTTGGACGGGACGGGGGGACGCGTAATGGCATACGTGGTATTAGTGTGTCGCGTGCTTAGTCTTAAATTTACGCAATTGTCGAGTCATCAAATCTACCGCTTCCAAAACCGCTTTCTCATATGACTCTTCTTCCACGGTTGCCGTTAGAAAATCACCCGGTATTTTGACACGTATATCAGCTTTTTCCGGACGATCTGCGTCCTGACTCGGTTCTAAGACAATTTCAATAGATGAGATATCGGTATGGAACGTGTGTAATTTGTCCACAGCATCAAGGCTAAATTGCTTCAAGTGATCAGATGGCTGAAAATGTCTGGCGGTAAATTGAGTACTCATAGCATGATAGATTAGGTTGTGGTTAATGCCCCGCATGAATGGAGGATGGATTCACTGGGACTTTTGAAAGATCATTTTCAGACGATTCTTGTGGGTTCGCATTCACCTTTGAGCCACCTCGCGGGTGTGCTTTCGCATGAATCGACTTTAAGTGTTCTACGCTAGTATGCGTATATATTTGTGTTGCCGAGAGACTTGCATGCCCCAAAAACTCTTTAATAATCCGAATATCCGCCCCCCGGTCAAGCATTCGTGTGGCAAAACTGTGACGAATCACGTGAGGGCTCTTCTTCGTGGCTTCACTCACTCGATCCAAATAATCTTTTACCAGGCGTTGAATCATGCGAGGATACACACGAGCACCTTTAATCGTCACGAATAGAGGATCAAGTGGTGTCGACGACCATCCTTTTTGGCCCCTAGCACGAAGCATGTCGTTTAAGGCAAGTTGCGCTTTCCCTCCAAGAGGTAATACGCGCTCTTTGTTGCCCTTACCAAGGACTTTCACTTGGCGCTGCTGCACATTAAAATCGGCAATATTCAACCCAATAAGCTCACTCAATCTCATCCCTGTGGAATAAAGAACTTCCAAAATAGCTCGTTCTTGCATTGCTTCAAACGAATCCCCAGGTAAATCGTTCAGCGCATCCAAACATTGAGCCATCTCTTCATCAGAGATGACAACTGGAAGGCGTTTTTCCTTTTTGGGGAGTAACAATGCCTCGGTGGGATTACGATCGATATAGTCTCGTTTCTGTAAATATGCGAAAAACGATTTCAGGCTCGACGCCTTTCGAGCTATAGTAGTCTTTTTAAGTCCTTGCTCTAACAGGGCATGCAACCACATGCGCAGGGTAATGGAAGGGGTTTGTTCTAAGTCCTGCTCATCTAGTTGGTCTAGGGGCTTTTGTAGTGACTCGGCAAGAAATCCGAGAAATTGCCGAATATCTCGCCCATAAGCCTCCTTTGTGTGAACGGAGGCGTTTCGTTCAATTCTTAGATAACTCAAGAAGGAAGACAGGGAGTCCATACCTCAATATGATTGGCTTTTACCTTAGTTACAACTCAATTTTACGACCCTTCCACACGGTAGGTTTCCCTCGAAATTGATTCCATAAAATTTGAACGGCAAGAGCTTCAAACCACAACACTCCTAAAAAATGAAGTGGACTACTTAATAGTGGCCACTTTTGGCTCCAATTCACTGTACCTCGGTAGTATATGGATAGAAACGTAGCGAGTGCAGCAATAGCCCAAGTATCTAATGGAACTGGGTACGTTATCCCTGCAAGGAGGATAAAAGGAGGGAGTACATAGACGACTGCATGCAGCAGCCCCATGAAGAGAAAAAGAGGGGTGTTGTATCCAAATCCAGCAAAGAAGTTTTTCATAAATCCTTCCCACATTTGTTGTGGCGATTGGTACATCCTACAGAAGACATCGTCAACACCTTTATACATTTGTAATCTATATCCGTGACGAACAACGCGTTTTGCAAGCTCTACATCTTCCACAATATGGTGTTTCACTGAATCATGCCCTCCAATCGCTTGATAGGTATCCTTATGAAACGTCATCCATTGACCATTGGCCGCTGCAAATTGGAATGCCAAACGTTTGTAGAGTGCAGACGGCATCCAGCCTGGTTTACGTGACTGATAACGAATAGGAAGAAAGGTGAGCAACGCTACGTAGACATGTGGGATCACGACCACTTCCCAAAACGTGCCCAGAACTTGTTGAGGCCAAATAGTAATACATCCCTCTTTTTGAGCGGTTGATTGCTCAAAATAGGAGACGAAGCGAGTTAAAAATGTTTCAGAACCCCACACATCAGCATCAACAAAGCATATCCACGGGGTTGTTACTATATCTGCAGCTTGTTGGCATGCCCATGATTTGCCAAGCCAACCCTTGGGCCGAGGCGCGCTTTGAATCACCCTCAAGTTTGTGTAGTCATCTTGAAATGATGCCAACACATCTTGAGTGTGGTCTGTAGATTCATCATCCACGACAAGGATGTTGCAGCCTGTCTCACAAAATAGGGGGAGATGTTTCTCAAGATGGTGAGCCTCGTTCCTGGCAGGGATACAAAATGAAACCTGGTGATTCGAGGCTTCGTCACTCTTGCCATGTTGTTGAGGAAAACGCTTGAAGTCGAGACGATTTCGAAGATAATGCCCCCAAGAGAGGAGAATTACAAAGACAGCGCCATACAATAGTATATTGATCATGGTGGGCATTGAGTCGTAGAGCATGGTTTAAAATACGCAGAAGTAACTCACCGACTGAATGAAGTCTAGGAAGATGTTGTTTTAAGCTTCAATGAATATTTTATCCAATCAATATTTAGATCTACAAAAGCAGGATAAGCCGTCAGGAGGTTACGAATGGTGGTATTTTGACGCCATCTCAACCTGTAAAACGTGGAGTGTGGTTTTGATTTTTTATGAAGGAAATCCATTCTCTCCACACTATCATGGTGCACTCCAAAATAATCGCTCTGAAGAGACCCCAGGCCCAAAGCCTCAAGAGTACCCCGCCATCACGCTTTCTATTTATAAAAAGGGTCAACCCATCTATTATTCCTTTCAAGAGATAGAACCACATTCATTTACCATCGATACTTCGATGCAAACGCATCAAGTACGCCTAACATTTGGGCCTCACTCCGTCTTTTTGACTCGAGATCGAGATCAGTACAGAGCCGAGATACAACTAGATGACACGCTGCCTAATGGTGACACGCTCCAAGGCCATTTACACTACAGTTCTGCACTGAAAGAGCCTGTAAGATCCCTCATTGATGAATCACAAGACGAGCTAGGAGCGCACTCATGGATTTTATGTATGGAGTCAGCCCAAGTACAAGCCAAGCTACAGTTGGGTGGGAAAAATGCCCAAGAATTGACCTTCGAAGGACAGGGATATCATGACCATAATGTTGGCATGGAACCTATGCATAAATCATTCATGGACTGGCACTGGGGAAGAGCACATTTTGAGAATGGCTCTTTTTTGCTCTATTACGTCATGACTCAACTAGATGGTTCGATCACGGGTGGAGCATGGATTTCAAATGCTACCGACGGATTGGTGCATTTCACACAAGATGTGCTGATTACACCCTTTCTAAATCGCTCTTTTTTTGGTCTAAAAAATCTAAAATCACTTCTTATTACAGCCGATGATGGTTCGAAGCTGGAAGTTCGAAGGCAAACACTCAGTGATAATGGCCCCTTTTACCAGCGATTCCACTCCAAAGTGAATTGGGAAGAAGCAACAACCACAGGGATCAGTGAATACATCGTACCCTCTAGGATCGTGAATAAATCGACCTGGCCATTGATTAATTTACGTCTTCGCAAAGAGGGGAAGACACCAAGCTGGGTACAAAAAAGTCGATTTTTCTATGACTTGACTTGGAAATCAACCTTTTGGTGAAGCAGGTTTAAGTGTTTTATAGAATGCTAGGGTGCTTTTGTCGAATAATCGAGGCTTCTCGACACTGCAAACATGACCACAATCTGAAAAGATCTCTAAACCATACGATGGGTAGATGGTGGTCAGTTGTTTCACGTGCTTTAAAAATAAGTGATCCTCTTCGCCCATGATGAAAAGGGTGGGGACAGGAATCTCAACCTGACGAAACAGTTTAAAGGCTTCAGGTACCTTTTTGGTCAATTCAAACCAACGCAGAAACTCTTGTTGACTCATTTTCTTGGCCTCTCGGACAAATAATCGCCTGGTTGCCTTATGATTACGCTTTGGCATAATGATCCACGCGAAGAGCCGATAAAGAGTCATAAACGGTATCCATGACTTTACTGTGTGTCCAAAGTTGACTAATGCCCACGTCCATTGATCAAAGCGTGTGATCGCACCCACCATGACTAGGGAGCGAACTCTCTCTGGGACACGATGCACCATCCATCGCTGTAAAATGGCGCCAAGCGAAATCCCAACCACATGTGCACTTTGTACTCCACACACGTCCATGACCTTGGTTACGTCATGGGTGAGTAAATCGAGTGTGTACGGTTGGTGTGTTGGTGTGACGTTGGATTGTCCGTGCCCACGAAGGTCTACGAGCAGGATGTTAAATCGATCTTTGAAGGCTTTGATGTGTTGCGTCCAAAGGCGAGAAGATCCACCTGCACCATGCAAGAACAAAACCCACTCATGATGATCGGACACCTTGTGAACCGTGTGATGCAAGAGATCCATATTTTGCTCTTTAACCCTCTTTGGATCCATGTCTCAACCCCTGGAAAAATGTCTTCATAAGTGTGGCACACTCATCCTCTAATATGCCTCCATATACCTCACGAGCTGAGGCATTGGGGCCAGACTCAGGTCCAAGAATGGATCGAATCGATCCACAGGCTCCTGTTTTTGGTTCTTGCGCCCCGAAAATGACTCTGGGGATGCGGGCTAGCTCAATGGCTCCAGCGCACATTGTACAGGGCTCGATGGTCACATATAGTGTTGATGCGGTTAAATATTTCTCCTGCAAAGCATCGCTTGCACTGGAAATGGCGATTATTTCAGCATGGGCAGAGGCATCTTGGAGTTTTTCAACTTGGTTCCATCCTTTGCCAATCACTCTCCCTTCATGGACAATCACAGCGCCAATAGGGACATCTCCAGTACGCAGTGATTGGGTTGCACAGTCAAGTGCTTGCCTCATGAATTTATGATGCTGCTCCATGCCTTCCAGCATGAGATTAGCGAGAGGATGAGAGAGCTTCTGGCACACCAATATATTCGATGTAGACCTCTTCACGGATCTCATTCAACCATGCCGTGAGTTCCTGTGTCTGCTTTTGTTGCAGAGCGATCTGTTCAATACGTTGATAATCTTGCTCAAGATTGGCTGTGTGCTCTTCAATTCGTTGATCTAGGCGAAGAATTCGAAAAGCTTGGGTTTCATTGGCATCTGGAAGCACAATAGGTTTTGGCTCAGAAATATCCCCTTCCTCATCTAATAAAAGTACGGTTCTATAGGTTGCGGGATCTAGGCCACGCAAAGGGTAGAATCGGTCACCGGTTTGAGCGTTGTACAGCCGCCCTCCAGCACTTGAGGATTCATCATCCTCTGAGTACGCTCTCGCTGCATCTGAGAAGGTATAGAGTCCATCTTGAACCTTTTCGCGGATGGCCATTAATGAGTCAATTGTTCCTTGCTCGTCAATCGTCGCTTGGTCAATCGATATCAGAATATTGTTGGTTTCGATCCGGTTGCCTTCCTTTTTGATCAGTCTGATCACATGAAAACCAAAACTTGTTTCAACCACTTCTGAAATTTCACCAGGCTGAAGGGCTGAGGCTGCAGCTGCGTATTCACTCACCAAATCGGAAAGAGGGAGCATTGGAATCAGACCACCACGAGGTGCACTGGGGCCATCACTGTACTCTTGAGCCATCTCTTCAAATGACTCCCCAGACAGAATCCGCTCTCGAACCATGGCCGCACGGTCAAAGGCACTACGACGCGCATCCTGAGACACTTCCGGTTTCAGTACAATCTGAGACAGAGCAACTTGCTCCGGGATTGTGGGGAGTGAATCCTCTGGAAATGTTGCAAAAAAGGCCTCAACTTCGGGTCTCGTAATAGTGACTTGTCCCATAACCTGAGATTGTAGTTGTGAAACCACTAGTTGCTGCCGAAATGGTTCACGAAACTCACGACGTAATTCTGCCACTGACTTACCGAAGGCACGTTCTAGTGCGGTTTCTGAACCGGCTTGTTGGATCAATTCCTGCACCCGAACATCCATCTGGCGATTCACCTGCTCGTTGGTCACGACGACAGAATCTTTTTGTGCCTGAATCAACATAACTTTATTGTCAATCATCGATTCTAGCGCATTTTTCCAGAGAGATTCAGAAAATGACATCTCATCTCCTTGTAGCCTAACTTGCTGGATGTATTGGTCTAATTCCTGGTCCACTTCCGATTTTAGGATAATTTGATCGTTGACAATGGCAACGATACGATCGGCTTCCTTGGCTGTAGATTGCCCCTGCACAACACCTATGAGCCCAAACCATAAGAACCCCAGGCTCGTCAAAAAAACAGTGGGAGAAACACTTCTTAATACATTCATAAACACATCAATTTGTAATAGGCACAAGTTCAACACGTCCTGCTGACTCAAACTCACCTAACAAATTACGCATATAGGCTTGATTTAAGGCATCTTTTTTCTGTTGTCGCAACCAAGACTCAATCCATTGACGACTCCAATCAGAATCTGGCACATCTCCCGCTTCCAGCCTCGAGTTAATCTGAATGAAATGCCAACGCCCAGCAATTCTATAAACATCTGATACTTCTGTGACACCCAATACACGAAGCAGGGATTGGAGCTGTGGTAGATCAGAAAACCATTGAGATAAGGGGCGTATTTGCTCGGATTTTTGGACTCTGGCTTCAGGGTCAAGACTATATTGCTGCGCGATCTCTTGCCATGCTCGCCCTCCCAACAGCTCTGAGCGTGCATTCAATGCCTCTTGATATGAAGAGGTGGTTACATGCCGTATTCTAAACCAAGGCTCATCAAACTGAAATCGATCACGGTTCTGTAAGTAAAAATCTTGAATCTCAGCTTGGGTGACCTCAACCCTTGAGTCATTGTGCTGCTCTAAATAGATTGCAAACTCATCCTCTAGTAATTGTGAGCGCAATTCTTGTTGGCGCGACTGGTAGCGTGAGGTCTTATCAAGTCCAATCGACCGAGCGTGAGCCAATACCATTTCACGCTCTACCCATGATTTCTGAGCAGATCTATAGAATGAGATTGTATCGACAACCCCAGGTGTTTGCATTAACTGCTTAGTCAACTGCTGTTGGGTTAGCACTTGATTGTCGACAACTGCTACAACCTCAGGCGTTGTAGCTGCAGTCCTTGTATCGGTACAACCCGTTTGTATAAACAGAGATAGACTGAGTGCAATAAAAACCGTAAAAAGGTGTGTTGAACGCGTCAAAAATCTATCGAATACGTCTAGGTTTCATCTTAATCTCATACTTTTGCATCAAATATGCCTCAAGAGACTCCTCTAAATCAGGTTGCATATCATTAAAGGCACGCATAAAAGCCTCCTCAAAAGTCATGAATCGTGGCGCCAGTACACTGTGTAGGTAAATCCAAGCGGGTTTGTCTTGCACTTTCACACCATAAGTCCCCTCGCCTGGGCTTAGCATGGGCAATTCAGCCCAAGGTAATGATTCAACAAATTGCGTTGAATCCTCCACAGCATAAAGATTTTCAAATTGTTCCGCGAGATCAGTCATTGACATATTTTGCTCAAATTCTTCCACAGCTTGCATTAAGACCGAGTCTTGTGGGTGTGACAACAAAGTGTAGTGGTACCGAGTATCAAATTGATATGCCTCACGATTCGCTCCATAGTGGGCTTGAACCGCTGTAGTATCTGCATAGGATGGGTTCCAAAGCGCTTGATCATTGTAATTGAATACCAACAATCCGCGCTCATATTGTATGAGAGATGTGTTAAAATCAGCGAATTGGATCCGAGTCATAGGGGTTAGATAAGGCCTCAGATACTCTTTGATGTACTCATCTAACCATCTGGGCGACACATCCATTGGATTTGATGCTTCTTTTTGTTGAATCACCCAATCCACGTAGCTCGAGACAGTGAGCTCGAGTGAAGGGACATCGAATTCTTGAAACCTTGGATGGTCAAGTCTCACAAGAACTTCATAGGAAAAAGGCTCAAGGATCTCCATGTCAGATAGCGATTGACCCTCTCCCTCAAGAAGCCATTGATTAAACGCGTCAAGAACCTCTTCGTTTTTTTGAACAAAGTCGGTATTCAGTAGTCGATTATCGATATCCTTATCATCCACTTGGAAGTAGGCTAGACGCTCTAACGTAGCAATCGCGTCCTCACGCTCTTCATCCACGGTCTGATACTGTTGCACAGAATCAAGTCTTAGGATGTGCGCACCATACTGTGATTCAAAAGGCCCCTCATAGGGCTGGCTTGGATCTAGATTCATCACAAGGTCCACAAAACTGTCTGCGTATCTCATATCATACCCTACAAACCCCATGCTTCCACCTGGACTGGCAGGATTGGCAGCTGCCGAATATCGTTGAACTACCTCAGACCAAGGCGTTCCATTGGTCAATGCTTGCATCGCTTCGTCTATCTGCACTGAATCCGCCTTCGCATCGCGAAAGAAGACATGCGACACTTCTCGAGCAGGATGAGTTGGACGTTTTTCAAGAACCATGATCAAGTGAAGGCCAAATTGCGTGCGTATTGGCTCTGAAATCGTACTCACTGGCAATCCATAGGCAGCATCCTCAAAATCTATCACCGTAGCACCCGCAGAAAACCATGGGAGCTCTCCACCGGCAGGTCGACCATTCACCTTGGAGGAGATTGCATTATTTAATGAATCAAAGGACGCGCCATTGAGCCACTCATTTCTTGCCTGCAATAGGGTTTCAGATGCTTCGTTGAGCTGACGTACTGTGGCATCTTGACGTAGACGGATAAGTAGATGTTGGACTTTGAGCTCTGACGTTCGTTTTTCAAGGAACCGATCGACTATCTCGTTTTTGATTCCCTTTTCTATCCAGTAGGAGGGAGCGGTGGTCTCAGCAAAAGACGATACTTCCTCATTGTACGCAGGGTTTTGATCTAACCCCATCTGTTCTGCTTCTAATAGTTTTGCGCGAAATATGACATAATCCTTTAGAAAGGAACGCAAAGAGTCCCTGTGAGCAGTATCTAGAGGATAGTTTTGAGCGTAGAAGGTTCGTACTTCAGATTGTGTGATGGGTTCTCCTCCAACAAAAGCTACCGCATCACGGTCCGTCAAAAATTGAGCTTGAGTAAGCGCTGGTTTAAAAATGATGCTAATAGCTAAAGCAAGCAGTACTGCAGAGAACGTAATGGGTTGACGTGCTCGAAAGGATAGTCTCATGGTTGGGTCAACAATATGTTTTAATGGTTGTTATGAACCGACAAATAAACCCGCAATAGATGCTGTCAGTAGAGTCGCGAGAGATCCTGCTAAAACAGCTCGTAAGCCCAATGACGCAATCTCAGATTTTTTGTTCGGAGCTAAACTTCCAATGCCTCCAATTTGGATTGCAATGGAAGAGAAATTTGCAAAACCACACAACGCAAACGTTGCCATCGTTATTGCTTTGGGTGACAGTGAATTGGCGCTTATGAGGCTTGACAAATCAAGATACGCTACAAATTCATTTAAGACGAGTTTGGTTCCAATTAATGATCCAAATTGCAAACAATCTTGTAGAGGGACACCGATCAGCCAAGCTATCGGAAAGAAAAGCCATCCGAGAATCATTTGAATCGTCAACGGCTGACCACCAGGTAAAAACTGATTTAATGTTGTCACTCTGGACAACCATTCTAGCCCGTAATTGAACATAGCCAGTAGGGCGATAAATGCGAGTAGCATCGCGCCCACATTTGCAGCCAGTTTCAAACCTGTACCAGCACCCGAGGCTGCAGCGTCAATACCATTAGCGTCAGATTTTGGGACATCAATCGATACATCTCCATAGGTAACAGGTTCATCCGTTTCAGGGATCATGATCTTTGCAATCAAAAGGGCAGCAGGAGCCGCCATGAGACTTGCACTCAGCAATTGCTCCGCAAACATGAGTCGGCCTACCTGTAACGACACATCCATCGTTATAGCGTAGGAATTACCCAACATTTGAACATAGGCCGCCATGACGCCTCCAGCAATCGTTGCCATTCCTCCGGTCATAATGGCCAGTAATTCAGATCGTGTCATCGACGGTAAAAATGGCTTGACGACCAACGGGGCTTCTGTTTGCCCCACAAAAATATTCGTGATAACCGAAAGAGACTCAGCTCCTGAGGTACGAAGAGCCTTTTGAACAAGTTTTGAAATTCTCTTCACGACCCACTGTAGTACATTATAGTGGTATAGAATCGCCGTCAAAGAGGCAAAGAATACAATCGTAGGGAGGACTTGAAAGGCAAAAAAGGAACCTAAACTTCCCTCCACACCAGGTGATTTAGCTAAATCGCCAAATAAAAAGAGAGCTCCCTCCGTGGTAAATTCTAACACGATCACAAAAAATCCGGAGATAAAACCAAACACATCCTTAGGCCAACCCAGTGGAGCCCAAATGGAGCTCAAAAACTCATGCTTGAGTAATACGGTGGCAAGGACAAACTGCATCAGCAGTGCCGACCCTACTAGTCTCCAAGAGACCTTTGTCTTGTGTGTGCTAAATAGCCAGGCAATCCCCAGGATGGAGAGTATGCCAAGAATTCCTCTTAAAATGTCCATAGGTTCCCACGAGCAATCTTAGAGGTTGCAATATAGGAACCTACTGACAAAATAAGGGGGGTATTAGTCTACAGGGACGACTTCGCAGGCATGAAGACCTTTGTCTCCAGTACCTAATACAAACTCAACTTTTTGACCTTCAAGGAGTTTTTTGAATCCGTCTGTCTGAATTTCACTAAAATGGACAAAAATGTCATCACCGTTTTCACGTGTAATGAATCCATATCCTTTGCCGTTGTGGAACCACTTTACGGTTCCGACTTCTCTATCACTCATGCTTCATTGTTTTGTTCCCGATGCTTCTACTCGCAGGTGTTACCGCGTGTCCTAAACACCATTATTGAGCATAGTATACAGATATTTCCTTGAATTGTAACATTTTAGATAAAAAAGGCGTACAAGTTCTATTCATTATGCACTATACTTAACCATGTTTGTACGACAATTACCAGAGCTACGAGGGGAGGAGGCAAAGATGATTCACGCCATTCTTAGCCCTATGACCGAACAAAAGGCCGAAACCTTTGCAATCGTATATCGTGCACAACGGAAGGATCCTGTGATGATCCTAATCCTGTGTTTGCTTGGTTTCTTTGGCATTGCCGGTATTCACCGAATCTTCATTGAAAAGCCTGGAAGTGGGATTTTGTACCTGCTCACTCTCGGTTTGTGCTTTATTGGCACCATTGTGGATTTGTTTAATTTCCGTGGTCTTGCCCTTCAGGCAAATATGAAAATTGCCATGGATCTACAGCGTCAGATATGACCCACAGAGTTGTTTTCTCTGTCGTACTTCTCATTGTTTTTTGGAGTCGTAACGAACGGCTTCACACCTCGAATGCTTTAATTGCCGAGGATGGTCAAACGTCTATTACAATTGTCGTCTCTGAGCAAACCCCTATGATGGAGATTGCGCGTGAGCTACACAAGCGTGGAGCATTAGCACTGCCTATTGATCAATTCGAATGGATTAGTCGGACCCATGGATGGAATCAGGCTAGAACAGGCTACTATGAAATTCCACAAAACGAACCCATATCTGAATGGCTTAGAGATCTAGGGCTGGGATTGCAGCAACAGGTGACGTTGAGTATCCCCGTGGGCACAACCCCTGAACGACTCTTTGAGCTTCTTGCATCGTCTCTACAAGTGGATTCTTTATCCCTATCAAATGCATTTAACTCCTTGGCCGACGGATTACCCCAGTCAGAGCGGATGACGCTCTTTGCCCGTATTCTTCCTGTGAATCACACCGTCTTCTGGACCACAAATGAACGTGATCTTTGGCAACGTTTGCTCGAACCTGCAAATGCTCTGGAGCAACGTCATAATGAGCGAATCAACGAAGACAATACACATCCTCTTGTTAAACAAATGAGCTTTTTTGAAGTATTAACCCTTGCCTCTATTACAGAATGGGAGGCCTTGTACGACGAGGAAAAAGCAACCATTAGTGGACTATATCTCAACCGCATCGATCGTGGAATGCGACTTCAAGCGGATCCAACGGTTAATTATGCCATTGGAGAGCGACGAGCACTCCTTTATGAAGATTACAGAATTGAGCACCCCTACAACACGTATTTGTTTAGAGGATTACCACCTTCACCCATTACCAATCCATCTTTGTCGAGTATTGAATCTATATACAAAGCTGAGCAGCACGATTATCTCTACATGGTCGCAACACCTGAGCGAAGCCATGAATTTAACGCAACCTACGAGGATCACCTGGCAGATGTTGAGGTCTGGCAGAAGTGGCGAGCTGAACAACGCCGTTTAAAAAGAGAGCGGGAACGTGCTCTCTAGCGTCGAACTACCTCAATCGATTGGTTGGTTGAGGTTCCGTCAAAATGGATGCGTCGGGTAATGCCCAGAAAGCGTTGTTGTCTGAGTAGCTCAAAGAAATCTGAAGGATGGGATTCCAACTCCACTAGCTGTCCCAGAAAGGTGCCAAGATCATATCCATCAAGCCAGTAGGAAGTCGAGGCTGGTTCACTGTATCGTTGGGTAAACAAGGAGTCGAGATAAACAGTTTGAGCAGAGTCTGCAATGCCTTGACCCGATTGGGTCGCCATAAGTGTAAGCTTTGAGGTGGAGGCAGATTGATTCTCTGATGCAAGCCAAGCAGGTGTCCCAAGAATGGGGATATTCGTATTCAGTGCATCAAGGGAATTGGACAGCAGAGGTATTAAAGTAGACTCATAGACACCATCCAATGGGGCATAAATAGCTTGTGGAAGTTCCATTTTATACGGACCTAGCAACTCCTTAACAGAGTCGGGTGCTTGAGATTGATCCATCCACCACTGCGGATCTAATCGTTCGGTAAACGCATCCAATTCAAAGCCGTTGGCTGCAAAGTCCTCAAAGTATGTGTCGAGTATGATGCCTCCAAGCGATGAAAATTCATTGCGGAAGATCTGTGACGCAACATATCCATCCGAGGTTCGATCACTCAGGATAGAGACTGTATCAAGCCCAAGAGTCTCAAACGCATATGAAGCCATATAGGATGCATGAACCGTGAGAGGGGGTTCCCACTGAAAAAAAGGAGAGCCAGCTTCTTGTAAAGGCAAGGCACTTGAAAAGGGGATAATGGCCGGGATTTGGCGTGATGCCAATGTTGAGAATGACGCTTGAGCCTCTTCTGTAAATAAGGGGCCAACCAGAAGATCAACTCTTAGAGAGTCTAGCGTGGGAGCAAGTAGCTCAGGACGCACGACCTGACTATCTATAAATTCGAGATGAAGAAGCGGTTTGGATTCGTTTGCTTGCTCCACCGCTAGTGTTAGACCACGGGCCATGGAGCGTACGATTTGCTGGATAGACTCATCAGGATCAGAAAAGGGCAAATAAACGCCTATTCGGTAGGTAAAACCAAGGGGTAAGGAGCGAGTCCGTTGTCTGTATTGTTGAAGTCGCGAAAATTCATCCTGTGATAAATCGGTCGATTGAAGGACGGTCCACTCATGCTCAAGTAAAAAGGGGACCAAACTTTGAAGACGATTCTCAATATCAGTACGAAGAGTCGACGAGAGAGGCTCACGCAGGGCGTGCATCAGGGTTAGGGTTGCTAAGGGTAATTCCCGCGCCTGGACCTGACACAACGAACGTAGGACATACTGTTCATGTGAAATGAGCCTTAGATCGGATTCAGATAGTTGACGAGTGGGTGGGCGATATGCTCGTAGCATCTGCATTGCCGGCGTGCAGCGTTGACCGGCAACATGAGTCTTAACCACAAAAAAGGGTGCAATGGGAGAGGAAGAGGTCGTGAAATAATCCAATGCGGAGGCATATTCCCCCTGATTGTAGGCTAAAATTCCACGATCAAAGGCAAGGTCTCGTTGCACATCCAATTGTTGGCCATGAACGACTTTAGGTGCCAAACCAATCCAACCAAACATCAGAAGGATGCAAAGAGATCTCCTAAACTGAACGACTCCCCATGTCGATTTCATCATTCCCATTCAATGGTTGCAGGGGGTTTCGAGCTTATATCATAGACTACTCTATTGATCCCCATGACTTCATTGATAATACGATTTGAGACTTCACTAAGGAAGTCATAGGGTAGGTGAGCCCAGTCAGCCGTCATTCCATCAACAGAGGTGACAGCCCGTATAGCGACCGTGTTTTCATAGGTACGCTCATCACCCATCACACCTACGGATTGGACCGGTAGCAAGACACATAATGCCTGCCATACCTCGTCATAATGTCCTTTTTCGCGCAAAGCCTCGATAAATATTGCATCCGCTTTTCGTAAAACACTCAGCCGCTCTTCGCTGATTTCACCAAGGAGTCGTATCGCCAGACCTGGTCCGGGAAAAGGATGCCTTGCAATAAAACGCTCAGGAATGTCCAACGCTCGACCCACATCGCGAACCTCATCTTTGAAAAGCTCTCTCACAGGTTCCAGAAGCTTCAAATTCATTTTTTCAGGAAGACCGCCCACATTATGGTGACTTTTAATGGTCACAGATGGCCCTTTGAATGAGACACTTTCTATCACATCGGGATAAAGAGTCCCTTGGGCAAGATAGCGGAATGGCTCACTGCTGGAACTGGACGACTCACGCATCACAAAGTCATCAAATACATCAATGAATGTCTTGCCAATGATCTTACGCTTCTGCTCAGGATCACTAACACCGCTCAGACGCTCCAAGAATAGGGCAGAGGCGTCCACTCCTTCGACGGGGAGCTCAAGATGGTTCTTGTACAAAGCCAGGACATCCTCATATTCATTCTGGCGGAGGAGTCCATTATTTACAAAAACACAGGTTAATTGATCCCCAATCGCACGATGAATCAACGTGGCAACTACCGTCGAATCCACGCCCCCCGATAATGCGCACAGCACACGCTCCTTTCCAACCAATGACCGTATCGCGTCTAATTCGTGATCAATAAAGGATGCCGGTGTCCATGAGGGGCTACAGCCGCATATATCAATGACAAAGTTTTTTAGAATCTGCTTCCCGCTCGATGTGTGTGCGACTTCTGGATGGAATTGCAATCCATAGACTTGTTTTTGGAGATCACGCACGGCAGCCACGGGTGCATTATCGGTCTGAGCAATCACTTCCAAACCATCTGGAAGCTCGATAATATGATCCCCGTGAGACATCCATACGGTAGAATCTTCGAGCCCTTTTAATAAGGGATCCTCAATTTTCTGGATCAATGTAGCACGACCAAATTCCCTCTTTTGAGCCCGCTCTACCGACCCGGGCTTACGAGCATGAGCAATGGCTTGCAATCCATAGCAAATTCCAAGGTGCGGAGTGTCAAACTCAAGCCATGCCTCACTTAACTGAGGAGCTCCGTCATCATAAACGCTATTGGGACCACCAGAGAAGACCACTCCTTTTGGTGGACGCTCAGAGAACTCATCAGGTGTCACATTGTAGGGGTGGATTTCGCAGTAGACATTGTGCTCACGAATGCGACGAGCAATAAGCTGCGTGTATTGCGAACCAAAATCTAGAATAAGAATCCAATCTTGATGGGGTAGGGACATAGACCTTTTAGGAGATTATCGCTTGATACCCTTCTGCAGTAAGCAGCTCGTCCCATTCTTCAGGTGCACTGAGTTTCAACTTGATAATCCAGCCCTCACCATAAGGATCTTCATTCACGAGCTCAGGATTTCCATCAAGCTCTGGGTTCACCTCTAGGACTTCCCCAGACATCGGGCTATATAGATCACTAACTGTTTTAACAGCCTCAATGGAGCCAAATACTCCGTCCAACTCAAAGGTTTCACCCTCAGATTCCACCTCGACATACACAATATCCCCAAGCTCGTTTTGAGCAAAGTCTGTAATCCCGACCGTTGCGGTTCCATCATCATGCTTTCGCACCCACTCATGGTTCTTCGTGTATTTTAGGTCATCTGGGGTGTTCATGGGGTTTCCTCTTCAGGGTTAAAGGTGAATTCATCTTCTAAATATCGTGTGTACATATCCCCAGCTAGGAAATTGGGATCGTCCATGAGCTGGAGGTGGTAGGGTATCGACGTCTTTATGCCTTCGAGAGTGAACTCTTGAAGTGCACGTTTCATTCGTTTGATAGCTTCATCGCGTGTGCGTCCACTCACAATCAATTTTGCAATCATGGAATCATAATGGGGTGGGATTTTATATCCAGAATAAATATGAGTATCGACTCTAACACTATGCCCTCCAGCTGGGTGGTATACTGTAATTGTTCCTGCGCTTGGTCGGAAATTATGCGCTGGGTCTTCTGCATTAATTCGACATTCAATCGCATGACCGCGCATTTTTAGCGGCTTCACGGTAATAGGTTCCCCGGCGGCAACCTTGATTTGCTCAGCCACAAGGTCATAATTGGTGATCTCTTCCGTCACAGGATGCTCTACCTGGATGCGGGTGTTCATTTCCATGAAATAGAAATTGTGGTCCTTGTCTACAAGGAATTCCACAGTTCCTGCACCCGTATAGTTAATTGCTTTTGCAGCATCCACAGCCGCTTTCCCCATGCGCTCTCTAAGTTCAGGGGTCATTATAGGAGAGGGCGCTTCTTCCAGCATTTTTTGATGACGACGTTGCAGTGAGCACTCTCGTTCACCCAAATGGATTACGTTACCGTGGGTATCCCCAAGAATTTGAATCTCGATATGCCGAGGCTTCTCAACAAATTTTTCAATGTAGACCCCTGCATTGCCAAATGCACTCATTGCTTCATTCGAACACATCTCGTAATTGTTTTTGAGATCTTCGGATTTGTGTACGATACGCATCCCACGACCGCCACCCCCTGCAGTCGCTTTCAAAATCACCGGATAGCCAATCGAATCTGCAATCTTTTTAGCTTCCGCGGCATTCTCCACAATCCCTTCACTTCCTGGCACGACTGGCACACCACTTGCAATCATCGTTGCTTTGGCCGTTGCTTTGTCCCCCATGGTTTCAATCATGGTGCTTGTGGGGCCTATAAACGTGATATTGTGCTCAGCGCAAATGTCAGAAAACATGGCGTTTTCACTCAAAAACCCATAACCAGGATGAATGGCTTCAGCATCCGTCACTTCAGCTGCAGATAAAAGAGCCGGGAATTTCAAATAGCTATCCTTGCTCGCAGGAGGGCCTATACATACCGCTTCATCGGCAAACTTGACATGTAGGGAGTCTTCATCGGCCGTAGAGTAGACCGCGACCGTTTTTATTCCCATCTCTTTGCACGTCCGAATCACACGGAGGGCAATCTCGCCTCGATTCGCTATCAGAATCTTTTTAAACATTAGGATGCAGGTTTGATCGTGACCAGGGGCTGATCATATTCTATCGCTTGACCATTGGCTGTATGTATCGCCTCAATCACACCATCCACTTCTGCCTCAATCTCATTCATGATTTTCATGGCCTCTACGATGCAAATCGTATCTCCCTTTTTCACTGAGCAGCCTTGTGTAATGAATGGATCGCTATCAGGAGATGCGGCCTCATAGTAGGTGCCTACAATGGGTGATTTCTGAACATGACCCCCAGAAACAGGAGCAGTCGATGTCGCCTCATGAGCAGTATCTGCGGAAGTTGTGGTTGAAGCAGGAACCGCAGGGGCTTGAGCAGGAGCTGGGGCGGAGACAACCTGCGGGGCAACTTGTCCAAAAGGAGGAAGTGAGGATTGCTTACTCACCGTAATGGCAAAATCGCCTTCTTCAACCGAAACCTCTTGAACGGAACTCTCTTCTACGAGTTTAATAATGCTTTTAATCTTCTTTAAATCCATAAGTACGACCTCAGTGGTTACAGGTTAGCTTTTGGCACGTTCAATGTATTCACCTGAACGGGTATCGACTCGAATGGCATCACCAATATTGATAAACAATGGGACATTCACAGAGGCTCCAGATTCGATTTTTGCGGGTTTAGACCCACCTTGTGCGGTGTCACCTTTTAACCCAGGATCCGTATCGATGACTTTCGTCGTGATGTGTTGAGGAGGTTCCGCATATAGCACATTATCGCGCTCTACATCTACTAAAACCTCACATATTTCTCCATCACTAAGATATTCTTTTGCCATCACTCGTCGCTCCTCAAGCATGATTTGCTCGTACGTTTGCTGATGCATAAAGACAAACATATCTCCATCACGGTACAAAAACTGGTAACTGTGACGCTCAACTCGCACAGATTCTACAGATTCTCCAGACCGAAAGGTTTTGTCAATATTTTTGTCGTTCTCTAGACCTCTCAACTTGGTGCGTACAAATGCAGCTCCTTTACCCGGTTTAACATGTTGAAATTCGATAATGGTATAGATGTTGTCATCTTGAATGATGTTCATACCATTTTTGAAGTCGGCTGTGGTAATTTTAGCCATAAAACAGGGGAGAGGAGGTTAGTGAGGTTTGATAGTATGCAAACTCTATCCTGTTACAAGATCGAGAAGTATCAAAAATATAAGGATTGGGCATATGAAGCGAATGAAGAGTGGCCAAACCTTTTGAAAAAAGGAGTTTTCAAAACTAGGGAATCCATGCTTAAGCTCTTCCATGGCTGCGGGTGTTTTCCATACCCAACCCACAAAAAGACTTATTAGAAGTCCGCCGATTGGCAATCCATAAGCACTAAAGACGGTGTCAAGGATGTCTATCATCCCTAAATCAAATGAAACCCATATCGCAATGGTTCCAATCACCCCACCCATGAGCCAGGTTGCCGTATTGCGGGCTACATTAAATTCATCAATGACGTAAGAAACAGAGACCTCAAGTAACGAAATCGTTGAGGTCAACGCAGCAACCGATAGCAATAAGAAAAAAGTTACCGCTAAACCAAGTCCAAAAATCCCTCCGATGTTATCAAAGACGACAGGGAGAATATTGAATATGAGCGCTGGACCTGCAATCAATGATCCTGCGTCATCAAAGACCTGAATACCTTGAGCTTGCGCCACATAAATAGCAGGGATGATGAGCAAACCCGCTATAAAGGCAATGCTTACGTCAGAGAGAGTCACAATAGCGGCAGATTGAACCACATTATCCGACTTGGATAGGTAAGATCCATAGGTAATGAGTGCACCAAGCCCCAATGAAAGGGAAAAGAATGACTGCCCCAGTGCATAGAGAATCAGTTCTCGATCAATTTGGCTAAAGTCGGGCTGTAAATAGGCTTTCACTCCATCGGCCGCACCTTCCATAGGCAAGGTGAGTCCAATGAGCACCAATAGCATCACCAGAAGAAGAGGCATCATCGTCTTGGTGGCACGTTCTATCCCTTCCGAGACACCACCACGAACGATAAAAATGGTAGCTACCATGAATAATGCAGCAAATAGGATGTTTACAACGCCATTACTTGTATCCACAAGGGTTGTGGCAGGCCCCGTCATCCCGACATAATCAAAAATCTCTACAAATACATTGCTAAATGACCAACCTGCAATCACAACATAAAAAGAGAGTATCATCGACCCACAGATCACCCCCCAGAATCCAACAGCTTGATAAATTGGGTTTTTGGAGAGTGCATTGAAGGCTCCCACTGCATTACGCTGTGTCGCCCGACCCAGAGAAAGCTCAGCAACCATGACAGGTAGTCCAATCAGAAAACAACAAATGACGTAGACAAAAAGGAAGGCCGCACCACCATTCTCGGCCGTTTCTGTGGGAAATCGCCAAATATTACCTAAACCAACTGCACCACCAGCTGCAGCCATAATGAACCCAAGTTTTGAGTTCCATGTTCCCCTTGAAGATGTAGTCGCCACGTGTCCCCCGCGTCGTGATTGTGTGCTGAAGAATGGAGCAAATTAGTCTGTTCCCATCATTGTCGCAACTTACGAAGTACAATCCCTGAAATTGGTGGCACGATAATAGGCTCCTCAACCACACGCATTGTCTGATTTGACGCCTGAGAATCATCTACTAAACACTCCCATGGACCCCGTTCCAACGTGATATGTAACGGTGTATGCGAATCAAAATTCAATCCAACGATATAATGGTAGAGATCTTTTGTGGTAGCACCCCAGACGATTTTAACTAGATGCCACGGATTATCAGCATGATCAAAACAAATCTCTGCGTCTTTAGCACGTCGCAAGGCAGCTGAGGATTGACGAACAGCAATCAATCCTTGGGTGTATTGGTGTAAGTCTTGATTCATATCTAGTACAGACCAATTTATCCAACTCGTCTCTGAATCCTTATTGTAAGCATCATGATCCAACCGAATAAAGGATTCCTCCTCAACAATTTTTGGGTGTGCAAAGGATTGCCCTTGATGCAGCATGACACATCCAGGTGTTGTGAGTAGGGCTAGGTGGGCAAGTTTCATCCGCTTCATGGCATTCCCCGAAAGTGAGCACCAAGACCTTGGATTCTCTAGATCAAATCTATTCTCACCTTGATGTGCAATTCTTATGAAATCCCCAAGGGTATGACCGTCATGGCTTTCTAGATAATTGACAGCATGAGATGACTCACGAAAAAGCCCACCCTCATACGTTGAGAGTGTCCCTCGAAGCCAGTTTTCTACTGTAGCTCTCGATCCATCTGAAACCCATTGTTGAAATATCGCTCCTTGTTGGTGAATGGGATCAATCCCTTTAATCCCATTGCGAAATCGGTCATTCCAAGAAGCCCATCCAGCCGCAGAAAACTCATGGGGACGATAGGTACCTCCCCAAGGCTCAGCAATGAGCAAAGTTCCTGGCTGTATGGCATTCACCATCGCCTTGATTTCATCCCACAAGGTGGAGTCTAGCAAGCCGGCTAGATCGAATCGAAATCCCTCAAAGCCATACACTTCAATCCAGATTCTGAGTGATTCAAGGATCAAATGTCGGACAGCAACTTTTTGGGTATCAAGCTCGTTGCCTGTCATACTACGGTTTAGCCACTGACCATCCTCATCGATCCTGAAATACTCCTCTCCAAGTATGGATGTGAGCATGTTTTGATCATACATGCTGCTATGATTGAACACAACATCCAAAATGGGTGTCAGGTTACGTTCACGACACGAAAAAACAACGCCTTGAAGTTCAAACACAGCATGCGGGGATGCAGCACTCCAATCACCTACGCTGGCAGGTGTAGCGTGACGGGTTTCTGGAGCCAAAAAGTAGGCAGTCATGTATCCCCAGTGGTTGATGGCTGTAGGGTTCCAATGATTTTTTGACTCTGGATCGTCGGGATGATAGGGGGGCTCATGATAGACCGATTTCGCAAGAGGTAAGAACTCTATCGCATTCATGCCCAAATCCATCACGTGATCAAAGCTATCGCTCTGGGTGCTCCATTGCTTATAGATGCTAGCATGCTCGTAGATCGCTTTTTTGGCCACCATATCCCTGATATGGACTTCATAGATCAGTAAATCCGCAAGTTCTCTATGTACAGACTGTGCTGGCATACGCTGGACCAAATCCGTTTCATTCAGAATCAAGGACCGAGCAGACATAGGAAAAGGCTCTTTTGTTGCCACATGTAGGCTGTAGGGATCAGCAAAAGGGCCTTGACCATCAAGTTGATAGTCGTAGTACGAACCCAATACATACTCCGATAATATGGTCGACCAGACCCCCGAAGTATCTTTTTGTAGAGAATACTCAGCAGTTGGTGCCGTTTGCCCGACCGATTGATACAGAAATAGCGATACCTCTTGGACGGATGGCGCATACAAACGGAACGATGTGCCCGTATCTGTAATTTGACACCCTAGCTTTCCTAAAGCTTTCAGTGATGGGCTCGCAGCCGAGGCTTTTTCAAAAGACACGAAATGAACTCTCGATTGGGGGGTTAAGAAGAGAGGGTAGAGGGGTTATTTTGAAGTTTTTCTCTTTGTTTATCAATCCACTCGTCTTCAATCTTTGGAAATAATACCGATGCCTCACCCAACTGTTGCCCGGGCTGCAAAATCTCTTCATGGCAATCCTTCCATAAAAGCATTGCTGAAGGTTGCTTAGAAGTAGAAAGGTTCATTTGAGTCGCCAGCTCAGTCATTTTCGTTGGCATAAAAGGAGCCAACAACCACGTTAAAGCTGCGCACACCTGAGCAGAGACATACAAGGTGTTCGCACATAGCTGAGGATCCGTTTTGCGCGTTTTCCAGGGTTCGCTATCCGAAAAGTATCGATTCCCCACTCTGGCTAGTTCCATAGCCGCCCCAACGGCCTCTTTGAATCGAAACCCATCCAAGGCTTGCTCGAATGCACGTTTTTGGAGTGTAATCGCCTGGAGTGTTTCGTTGTCTTTGGGTGCTAAATCTTTCGGTGTTGGGATCACACCATTCTCAAATCGATGAATAAAAGAAAGCGTCCTGAAGGCAAAGTTCCCCAACACATCAGCCAGGTCGTTATTGACTCGGG
>DDIC01000016.1 GCA_002338335.1 Bacteroidetes bacterium UBA1860 | reverse complement strand
GATCAGCAGCTCGACAAAAAAGCCGAGGAATTTGGCCTCAAGTCGCGAAATGACCTGCCGCCCGATGTGGTAGCAGATGTGCAAGCGTGGACTCTTTCGACCGTCCGAGGCACCGTTCAAGCCGATATCCTTAAAGAAGACCAGGCCCAAAACACCTGCATCTTCTCCACAGAGTTTGCCCTCAAAATGATGGGCGACGTTCAGGAGTATTTTGTGGAGCAACAGGTGCGTAATTATTATTCGGTTTCCATTAGCGGGTACCACATTGCCGAGGCGGGGGCGAATCCCATTACCCAGACGGCGTTCACGCTGGCTAATGGCTTTACCTATGTGGAATATTACCTCGCTCGCGGCATGCAGATTGACGATTTTGCCCATAATTTGAGCTTTTTCTTCTCGAACGGCCTCGATCCAGAGTATGCGGTGATCGGTCGGGTGGCTCGGCGGATTTGGGCAGTGGCCATGCGTAATAAATATGGCGCCAACGAACGGTCCCAAAAGCTCAAGTACCATATTCAGACCAGTGGACGGTCGCTGCATGCGCAGGAAGTTCAGTTTAATGACATTCGAACGACGCTTCAGGCCTTGATGGCGATTTACGATAATTGTAACTCATTGCACACCAATGCCTATGACGAGGCGATTACTACGCCGACTGAGGAATCGGTGCGACGGGCATTGGCGATTCAGCTGATTATTAATAAGGAGTACGGGCTCACCAAGAATGAGAATCCTTTGCAGGGATCAGCGTTGATTGAGGATCTGACTGACTTGGTAGAGGAGGCGATTCTGGCTGAATTTGATCGCTTGACCGATCGAGGCGGGGTGCTAGGAGCAATGGAACGGATGTATCAGCGCAGCAAGATCCAGGATGAGTCACTGTATTATGAGACGAAGAAGTTCACGGGCGAGCTGCCTGTGATTGGTGTGAATACGTTTTTGGAGGGAAGCGACGAAAGCAAGGATAATGACCAAGGGAACGAGCAAGGCTCGCAGGAAATTCAATTGATTCGCTCGACGGACATAGAGAAGGAGACACAGTTGACTAACTTGACGCAATTCCAAAAGCAGCACTTGGGCACAGCCACCGAGGCCATCCAGCGCTTGAAAGACGTCGCCCGCAACGACGGAAACATCTTTGCCGAACTCATGAACACCGTTCGAGTGGCAAGCCTCGGCCAAATTTCACAAGCCCTGTACGAAGTGGGTGGGCAGTACCGTAGGAGTGTGTAGCGATGCCGTACTCTTTTCACAAAGACAAACAGGCCTATTTCACAATGCAGCGGGATGTGACTCTTTCTCACATCATCCCTTTTGTTCAAAAGTCTCTGCCAGACTTCAATATCAAAAACGCAACTATACTAGAAGTAGGATGTGGTGAAGCGGGTGTCTTACAAGCGTTTTTGGAACAAGGCGCAGGTCATTGTGTGGGTATTGAATTGAGTAAGGGGCGGGCCGAACTTGCGAAGTCGTTTCTGGGCAGTGCAAATGAAGCAGATCGTTTCTCGATACTCGTCCAAAATATTCACGATGCTTCTGTACAAGCACAGTTCCAAAGCACATTTGACCTTATCGTTCTCAAAGATGTCATTGAGCATATTCATGATCGACCTAAGATGATGGCGACCTTAAAGTCACTCCTTAAACCAAATGGGGCTATTTTCTTTGGCTTTCCTCCATGGCAAATGCCTTTTGGTGGTCATCAACAAAACTCAACAAGCTCCATCATCAAAGCAACACCATGGATTCACCTACTTCCAGTAGATGTTTATTTAGGGCTCGTGAAGATTTTTGACAATCGTCCAGGATTTATAGCTGGTAAACGTGAGATTCGTGATACACGTATATCTATTGGAGATTACGAGTCACTAATGGGCTCAACTGGATTTTACGAGGTGGCAAGAATAGATTATCTCTCAAACCCTATATATGCATATAAATTTGGCTTTGAACCTACGGAGCAAGTTTCATGGATATCCAAGCTCCCGGGACTACGAAACTTTATTACGACATGTGTATACTCAATCGTAAAGAGTAATGATTAATGCTTTTTTTAATAATCTCATCTCAGAATTATTGCAAGTAATAAGAAGCTAAAGTGAAGCATTACGATTCATTTAAAGAGATACTGGGTCAAGAGGCCATAATGCCACAACCAAGTATTACTTCCGAGTTCAATACTGACTGGACTGGGGCATTCTCATCAAAGCCGTCTCTCGTTCTTTTCCCAACAACTACACAGGAAGTCTCTCAAATACTGTCTTATTGCCATAAGCACTCACTACATGTCGTGCCACAGGGTGGGAACTCTAGCTTAGTGGGTGCAAGTGTGCCCCTAAGAGATGAGATTGTATTGAGTTTCAAAAAGATGAATCAGATTCTGGACATCGATGCAAGCTCCTACACAGCGACGGTGCAACCTGGGGTAGTCCTTCAGGATTTGAAGCAAGCCACCGAGAAACACAATCTCTTTTTCCCCCTTAGTTTCGGTGCGCAACATCTTGCGACGGTAGGTGGTTTTTTGAGCACCAATGCGGGTGGGCTAAATGCACTCCGATATGGAATTTCGAGAGATCTCTGTTTAGGCTTGGAGGTCGTACTTGCTGATGGTCGAGTTCTGAATCTTGAATCAAGCCTCAGAAAACGAAATCAGGGCATTGACTTGAAACATCTATTTATAGGCTCTGAGGGAACGTTAGGAGTGATTACGAAGGCAAACCTTAAGCTACTGCCACAACCCAGTCACAAGACGACCATATCGATACAATTCAAGGATCTTGGTTTTGTTCATCCAATGTATGAATTGGCGATGGAGTACTATTTTCATGAGCTAACAGCCTTTGAAATTTGCTCAAAGGATATTCTTGACGTAGCTATCCGCGCTTTTCACTCTAGACCCTCGACTAAGCAGTCGTCTGATGTGCTCAACTTTGAACCAAATCATCATGTGTTGCTACTCGAGTTGACTCATTATCAGCCAGCGTCTGACCAGTCCAACCACCAAGCCCAAAACTTCATTCAGATTCTCAAACAACAATTCACTTCTTCAAATCAAAGCAACACGGACCACATATTCATCAATCTCCACACGAATCCAGAGGAGCAAGCAACCCTATGGGGTTTTCGGAAAACCCTGCCTGATGCTCAAAAAGCCCTTGGACCGACCTTAAAGCATGATATTAGTCTGCCTTTGTCACAACTTTCGAGCTTTATCCAGGAGTTGGATCCAAAGCTAATGAATCTTCATCCAAAGCTTTTCGCACCCTTTTTTGGACATGTTGGCGATGGTAATGTGCACTACAATGTGATGCACCAGCAGCAAGATCAACAAATCCTCAAAGCATTGGCTCCTCAGATTGCCGAACTGGTCTATGACACTGTCGTAGCATACAATGGAGCTTTCTCGGCAGAACACGGTATTGGTCAACAAAAACGAAACCTCATGAAGCGATATCTACCCGAGGAAACCCTAGATACTCTTCAATCCGCCAAACAAACATTTGATCCAAAGGGAATCTT
>DDIC01000050.1 GCA_002338335.1 Bacteroidetes bacterium UBA1860 | reverse complement strand
GTATGGGGGCTTTTGGGCTTTCTAGCCCCATTGGCCATCACTGCCATACGTCCGTGGGCACGTGAAAAGACCGTGGCGATCACCCCAGATTCACCATAATCAACCTTTCGTAGGACAATCCATTGATCTTTTTCTAAACTCATGGCAATAACTTCTTGTTTTTACATAAGATAGCCAACATGATAAAACCTTGTTGCTCAGTGTAAACCTTGTTAATTTTAACCATCCCGAAATAAACCCTTTCTTTTTGAAGATTGTAATCGCAGGCGCAGGTGAAATCGGGTTAGACCTCGCCAAAGTGTTAACCGCTGAAAAGCATGATGTTACCATCATCGAGCGGGATGACGATGCCAAGAAATTGGCACGGGAGCTTAATGTACGACTTGTCGAAGGAAATGCCACGTCCTCCTCGAAGCTACGCGAAGCAGGGGTAGCCACTGCTGACATTATGATTGCGGTCACAAGTGACGATGGCGTAAATATGATTGCCTCCATGGCAGCCAAAAAAATGGGCTGTCCTAAGGTGATTGGTCGCATACGGGAGATGGAATTATCAGGAGGAGATTGTCCTCTTGAAGCATCTGACCTTGGCATGGATGTCAAAATTCACCCTGAGGAAGAGGCGGCCAATGAAATCGTGATGTTACTCAAACGAACCGTTGCCAGCGACATCGTGGAGATCGCTGATGGTTCGTTGCAAGTGATTGGTATTCGCCTTCCAGCTGATGCTCCAGTTATTGGTCAAACGATTCGATGGTTTGATGAGCATCACCCCGAAATTGACTTTAACGTGATTGCGCTAAATCGGAAAGGCAACACACTCATGGCCAAAGGGGATCATAAACTCCTAAAAGATGATCAACTTTTTGCGCTAGCTCGCAAGGATGACATTCCTAAGCTCATCGAGACAACGGGCCGAAAAGAAACCAATATTGATGATGTGCTCATTGCAGGTGGATCTGGCGTTGGGGAGATGATTATCCACAAAATCACTTCGGATCCAGAGCTTTCGAAGCGCGATTGGAATATCAAGCTTCTTGAGCCAAATGAGGATCGTGCCAACGAATTAGCCAACCGATTCCCTAATGTGCGAGTGTTGTTTGGAGAACCTACCAATCCTGATATCCTAGCGATCGAAGGAATTGGGGATATGGATGCGTTTTTGGCTGTAACCGACGACGAAGAATCCAACATTATCTCATGCCTGATGGCAAAGCACTTGGGTGTGAGCAAAACCGTTGCCTTGATTTCCAAGAAAGAATACATCCCCATCAGCCAAACGATTGGATTGGATGCAGCAGTCAATACCAAGCTCGCCGCGTCCAATGAAATCCATCGCCACATCCGGGGTGGAAACGTGAAGTCAATCACATCGTTGCATGGGATTACAGCCGACGTTATCGAGATGGAGGTGTCTCCTGGAAGCAAGGTCGATGGCAAGGCTATTAAGAAGGTGAGCTTCCCAGGAGGTGCCATTGTGGGAGCCATTTGGAGTGGTGAGGCGTCCGATGCTGAGATTGTGACAGGAAATTCCATCATGAAGGCAGGCGATCGGGTCATGCTGTTTGCGCAAGCAAGCTATTTAGATCGCTTGACCGATCTATTTCAAGGATAATGACTCGTCAACTCATCCACATTCGTAAAGTCCTTTGGGTATTGAGCCTCTTGGTAGGACTTTTGAGTTTTGCGCTATGTATTCCCCTTCTCGTGTCTTTACTCTATGGGGAGGAGATTTGGTGGGCCTATCTTGCCAGCGCGGGAATCACAGCAGGGGTCTCCGGTGTAGTTTGGCTTTTCACCAACCCTGACCGCCAGGATCGACTTGGGAAGCGCCAGCATGATCGTGAGCAACAGGATTTAGAAACCCAGGAAGATTTTGAGCCTATTTCAAGGGACTTAAATTTACGGGAAGGGCTTATGGTTGTAAGCCTGATTTATATTTTACTCTCCCTTTTTGGCGCACTTCCATTTACTCTGTCTGGCACCCTACAAAACTACACCGATGCGGTGTTTGAGACGGCCAGTGGCTTTACCACGACTGGGGCTACGATTCTTGGGGGTGAAACCGCTGCAGGTATTCAAAATCCAGCCATTGAAGATGTGCCAAAGAGTTTGTTGTTTTGGCGGTCGCTGAGTCATTGGTTGGGAGGTATGGGAATCATTGTCTTATCGATTGCCATCTTGCCGTTGTTGAATCTTGGTGGCATGAAGCTCTTCTCGGCAGAATCTTCGATGATGATGAGTGATCGTATTACCCCGCGTGTGCAAGACACAGCTAAACAACTTTGGGGGATTTATGTGGCCATGACTGCTGTACATTTCGGACTACTGTGGGCTCATCCATCAGTGGGCGGCTTTGATGCTCTCAATCATGCCATGTCTACCTTGGCCACAGGTGGTTTTTCGACCAAAAATGCTTCGGTTGGTGCGTTTGCAAGCTCCTATGTAGATATACTAACGACGGTCTTTATGTTTTTGGGCGGAGTCAATTTTGTGTTGCACATGCGCTTGTTTCGCGGTGATTTGAAGTCCGTTTTTGAGCACGCAGAACTGCGATTTTATGCACTCATTACATTTCTAGCCATTACATTTGTATCGCTATCACTGTGGATCAAAAATGGATATTCCATAGGAGACGCATTCCAATATGGGGCCTTTCAAGTCGTGTCCATTCTCACGACCACAGGATTTGCCACAGATGATTATGAGCTTTGGAACTCCTTTGGACTATTCCTTTTGTTTTTGCTGTTTTTTATTGGGGGAAGTGCAGGCTCAACCTCCGGTGGAATCAAAGTGTTTAGGATTATGGTATTGCTAGAAAATGCGAAGAATGAATTTCGTCGCATCCTACATCCCAATGTTGTGACGCCCGTCCGCCTCGGGCAAAAAGTTGTGGATAATGAGACGCAGCGGACAGTCTTAAGTTTTGTCGTTTTTTACCTAGCACTGTTTGGGTTAGGGGCACTCATTATGTCCGCTTTAGGGTATGATTTTATGTCAGCAGTCGGTGCAAGCATCGCTTCTCTTGGGAGTGTTGGGCCAGCCATAGGTGATTTCGGCCCCATGGATAGCTATGCAGGCGTCCCCATTCTTGGAAAGTGGGTTCTGCTGCTGATGATGGTGATTGGTCGACTGGAGCTATTTACACTCCTTATCCTATTTACGGCGACGTACTGGAGAGATTAAACCGCTCCACAAACCACCGCTGTGATTCAAGGACCGAAAGGAGTGCGGGGAGATAGGTTAATGCGACAAATAACGCCATTCCAACGCCAAGAAACGCAAGAATCCCAATGGACTGAAGTCCTGGATGAAGGGTAAACAATAGCCCACCAAAGCCCATCATTGTCGTAAATGAGCCAATCGTGATATGCTGACCCGTCGATCGGAGAACCCAGCGTAATGAACCTCGCCCCTCTTCGCGATACCTAGATACCACATGGATGCCATTATCGCATCCAATCCCAAGAATGGCAGGCAACACCACGAGATTATAAAAATTGAATTGGATATTGAACACAAGCATCCACCCAAATAGGAATACGAGGCCAACCAAGAGAGGCAAAGCCGCGATGGACGCCCAGACCACCGAACGAAGAGAAATCGACATAAAGATGAAGACGAGAATAAAGGTTGCAATCACCATCGTAGGTGACTCTTCGCGCATGAGGTCTAACATTTGTGCAGCCACAACGGAAGTGCTTGCAGCATGATATGTGCGCCCCCCTGG
>DDIC01000048.1 GCA_002338335.1 Bacteroidetes bacterium UBA1860 | reverse complement strand
CGGTGGGGAGGTCTTCGTGAATGGTCTCCAGGCCCAGATATCCCTTGTTGTGGGTCGTGAAGGTGGAATAAAAACGGATGGTTCTGTAGATTTCAAGTTTGGCCGCGGCCAAGGCGGAGACATCGACTGGGGTTTGGAACACAATGTCTGCAAGCTCGCTGGCTGTGGCGTGGTGACGAATCACCGTGGCCGACGTGGCGATGTCGCGGTCCAGATCGTCGAGCACTTCCAAGAGCAACACCTTGGCGTCATCCATGACGTTGTTCAGCTCCTTTTGCTGCTCCAAACGATTGGCCATCACGATGCCCACCACGATCATCACCACTTCCACGAGCGCGAAGAGCATCATCGTGACGGTGTTGTTTTGGGCGCCAGATGCGCGTGTCAATTGCTGGTACATGTTCCGTGAGATTCTGGGGGTCAAGGCTGTTCCGACAACAGACATTGAATGGTCTTCAAAATGAGGGAGTCTCGGGCAATGCTCTCGTCGATGTCTCGCAGATAAGAGGAAGAGAGCTCCTTTCGGCGGCGAATCAAGTTGAAATCTTCATTGGAGAGCTCGACGTCGTCGCGGAGTGCGCCGTACCCTGAGGTCACCCCGACGCCTGTTGTTTTTTGGTTGAAGACCTGAAGCAGGTGATCGTTGTTGACGAGAATCAACGACTCCCATTGTTTGTAAAGCAGATGGCTTGAATACTTCTTCTGCAAGAGCATGATGAGGGAGTCGTGTTCCACGAATTCAATCAAGCCTGAATTCCTCAAGGTCAAATACTCCTCAGGGTTGTCCATGAAAATCGTCCAATACTTGCACGCAATGCCCATGCACTTTCCGATGGAGTCCCTCCGGTCGATCCTGAGTTCCTCGTAATCGTTGAGTAGCACAACACACATGTCCATGGCGAAGGTGTGCAACCTGTGGTTGTACCAGCTGTCGTCCAGGTCCGATTCAATGTTGCTGGCCAACCTCGACAGGGAGTGGTTCTTCAGGTTGTTCTTGTACTCCCGCGCGCGATGTTTTTCGACGTAAAACGAAATCAAAACGCCGGTCACGACCACCATGAATTCGACGATGTATTTGGACAGGTACTTTCTCACAAGGCTGGCATAAGGTCTGCCCCGAAGTTAGCCGACCCGACGGAATGGCTTCCTTAATTTGGGGCATGCGCAGATTTGTGATTCGATACTCGGTGGAATTCTTTGTGCTCTTCACCGGGTTGCTTTTGACCTTCTACATCGAAGACCTGAATCAACACAAGCACAAGGTTGAATTGAAGGACCAGTCGTTGTCTCGCCTGATTAAAAATGTGGAGGACGACGTCACCGATTTGACCATCAACCTGTTCAAGATCCAATCGGCGATCGACTATTGGAAGGTCCTCGCCGATTCAAGCGACGTCTTTTTTGAACGCGACAAAGACACCTTGGGCTACTACCTCACGGCGATGTCCCGGACGTCGACCATTTTCTACGCCAACCAAGAAGAATACGTCACCCTCAGAAACTCCGGGTACTTGGAACTCATCGAGCACGACTCGCTGGTGAACTACCTGCAGAAGCGCCAATCTAGCTACAACGCATTCAAAAAGGTGGAAGACAAAATCATCCAGTACGAGCAGAAAATTGTGGACTTGGTCAATGCCAAGACAGGGCTGAAGGAACTCGGCAGCATCGAGTTTGCGGGATACGACCATGGGACGTACGCCTCCTATGTGGACGACTCACCCTTGAACAGGGGCGAGCTCAACATGCTGGGCTACAAGGCCAACCAAAACAGATTTTACAAGCCGTTGATTCTGGAAGCCATTCGGAACGACTCCATCTTGATCGACCTGATTCGGCGGGAGATCAAGCACCTGGACTGAGGGGAGTTGGCTGCGTGGTTTCAGGGTTTTCTGAACGTTCTCTTATACATTAAGGCATGAACAAGTACCTCGCCAAATACGCGGTGGAGTTCTTCGTGGTCGTGACTGGTGTGCTCATTTCCTTCTACGTGGAAAAGCACAGGGCAACCGCCTACAAGGACGAGTTGAAGAACCACTCACTTGCCCGCTTGGCCGCCAACGTGAAGGCCGACATCTCCGACAGTTGGGTCAACCACCGGATTCACTCCAAGACGGCCAAAGCGTGCCAAACCCTCATTGAGGACTACGATGAATTTCGTGTCGATCACAGAGATTCCATCGGCCATTACTTGAGCATCGCATCCAAGGCCTGGACCATTTTCGTCGACAACCCCGAGGAGTACTTGACCCTGAGAAATTCGGGCTTGATGGAGCTTGTGGAGAACGACTCTCTCATCATGTTGCTCCAAAAAAAGTACTCGAGCCATCAAGTCTACAAGCAATACGAGAACCACATCTACGTGACGAACGACGAATTGGTCAGGGTGTTTAATGAAAAAACGGCAGGCCGTGATTTGCACGCTCCGAACATTCCGAACCGTCCAATAGGCCAGTCCTTGTACCGCTCGTACGGAGCTTTGGCGGACGGGGTCGAACTGGACGACGAGGACTTCAACCTCATCCGCCTGCGCTTTGAATATTCCCGCTCTTACGTCAGGGACATTTTGGAAGGCATCGCACGGGATTCACTCATCCTCAAAAACATTGAAGACGTCCTTCAAGACCACCCGATGTGAGACGTTGCCAGGCCAACGAAAAAAGCCCCCCGAAATGGGAGGCTTTTGATGAGCGAGAAACGAGATTCGAACTCGCGACCCCAACCTTGGCAAGGTTGTGCTCTACCAGCTGAGCTACTCTCGCGTATCCTTTAGGGGAAAAACAAATATACGACGCTACGTCGTACGCTGCAACGTCTCTTCACGTCCAGGACCCGTGCTTACAATGGTAAATGGCACGCCCAGCTTCCCTTCTATCCATTCTACATATGCCCGAGCAGCAGCAGGCAACCCTTCAAACGTGTCGATATTGCGTGTGGTTTCTCCTTTCCAGCCTGGAAGGGTTTCATAGAGGGGCACCACGCGATCTAAATCACTCAGCTTTGTGGGGAATTCATCCACTCGCTGGCCGTCTATTTCATATCCAACACACACCTTGATCTCCTCAAAATGATCCAGTACATCGAGTTTGGTCAAAGCGATTTCATTCATGCCGTTGAGTCGCACCGCGTACCTTAGAGCCACCAAATCGAGCCATCCACATCGTCTAGGACGGCCAGTGGTAGCACCAAACTCACGCCCCTCTTTGCGTAGCAACTCCCCTGCCTCGTCATCTAGTTCGGTCGGAAATGGACCATTGCCCACACGAGTACAATAGGCCTTGGTAATCCCCATTACATGGGTAATCGACCGTGGCGAGAGTCCACTTCCTGTGCACGCTCCACCGCTCGTTGGTGTCGATGATGTGACATAGGGATACGTCCCATGGTCAATATCCAAAAGGCTTCCCTGCGCACCTTCCAATAAGATGGACTCTCCACGCTCTACAGCATCATGTAGTTCATGCACCGTTGGACAAATAAAGGGTCGAATCGCCTCAATCGCCGGCTTCAGCTCTGCAATCATGGTCTCCAGTGACAAAGGCTCTTCATCATAGACTGTCACGAGGGAGTGGTTAATCTCGCCCACAACGGCACGCATCCTTTCAACGGCCTGATCCAAATCCAGCAGATCACCCATACGAATCCCCACACGAGCCAATTTACTTACATAGGCAGGCCCAATACCACGACCTGTTGTACCAATGGCGCCAGCACCGCGATGCTTCTCCTTCACCTGATCCAACACTCGGTGATAGGGTAAAATCACATGGGCAGAATCAGAAATCTTGAAACGCCCTTCAAGTGAGATCCCTTTAGCACGAACACTCTCAATCTCTTCGGCCAGTTTAATTGGATCTGCTACTACACCATTGCCAATCACACATACAGCGTCCCCATTAAAAATCCCCGACGGAATCAAATGAAGTACAACTTCGGTGTTATCAAATTTTAGCGTGTGCCCAGCATTGGCGCCCCCTTGATATCGAATCACATAGCGCGCTTCCTTGGCAAGCGTGTCGACGATTTTGCCCTTGCCTTCATCTCCCCATTGGGCACCCACAACGACACGAACAGACATCGTCAGGCCTCAAGTTGGTCAAGCGCAGCCGCTGTATGGGCGGCAAGCGTAAAGATGGTGTCCAATTTTGTGATATAAAAAAGTTCAGAAATCTTTTCTGTAGCCCCTGCAATCACCAACGTGGCATCAGCTTTTTTGATCGTTGTGTGAGCGCCAATGAGCATCCCAAGCCCCGTAGAGCTCATGAATTTCACATCGCCAAGTTCGATCACAAACTTTTTTGCACCCTCACCAATCGCCTCGTGGATTGCCTCATTCAGCACAAGTGAATCCGCCCCCCCTAGTACATCATCTGCCAGAGTGTAAACTACAACATCTTGTTCTTGTCGAGAGGAGAGGATCATGAGGGGCTCATTTCAGGTTAGTCTTTTTTGGCGCGCAGAGTTTTCAACTCCACAATCATCGCACTACCAATAAACAACGAACTATAGGTCCCTAAAATTACCCCGATAATTAGTGCAAGAGAGAACCCTTTGAGCACTTCGCCTCCAAAGACAAACAAAATCACAACCACAAAGAGCGTGGTAATTGAGGTAATGACCGTGCGGCTCAGTGTATCATTCAAGCTACGGTTCACCATATCAGAAAACGCAAGTTGCTTGTAGGCTTTAGAGTTTTCACGAATTCGGTCAAACACCACCACCGTATCATTCAGTGAGTATCCCACAATGGTGAGGAAGGCTGCAATCATCGCTTGATCAATCTGAATGCTGAAGGGTACCCAGTCTGAGAGTAGCGTAAAGATCCCCAAAACGATCACCACGTCGTGGATCAAGGCCACCACCGCTCCAAGCGAATAGTACCAGTAGCGGAATCGAATCAGGATGTAAAGAAAGATGATGGAGACCGCAAACAAGATGGAATTAATCGCGCCCAACTTAAGGTCTTCGGCAAAGCGTGGAGACACGATGTAGGTCTTCTCGACCGACGTCTCTACCCCTTGAAATGCCTCAGCCAAGCCTCCAAGCAACAATCCTTGCACCTCGTTAATGGTGCCTTCTGCATCGGTACGAATCATTAAATCGGTATCCGCGCCAAATCTTTTCACCTCTGGTGTGCTGCCAAGTGGCTCAACAAGCGCCTCGCGCACATCGACAACCTCAATGGGTTCGCTAAACGTGACAACAAATTCTTTCCCGCCACGGAAATCGATGCCATATTGGAGTCCTTTGACGAGGATAATGGCAAGAGAGGCCACAAATAGTATAGCCGAAAAGATATAGGCCTTACGGTGGGTGGACACAAAGTCAAAGGAAGGGGTTTCAAACCATCTCATAATTGGGGGGTCAAGTGAAAAAGGCTACTGTCTTGGTTGATAGGATTCTTTATCCAAAGCTAATGGCGGATTTTTCCCGATACGCAAGGTTTTCGACGAGTACACGGGACAAGATCAAGGCACTAAACAAAGAAGAAGCAATTCCTGCCATCAGTGTAACGGCAAATCCTTTGATTGGGCCAACTCCAAAGCTGTACAGAATCACACCCACAAAAAACGTAGTTACATTGGCGTCCAAAATGGCACTCAGCGCGTTGTTGTACCCACTTTCAATCCCAGCTTTCAACGTCTTGCCAAGACGCATCTCTTCACGGATGCGGTCAAAAATGAGTACGTTGGCATCCACCGCCATACCAATGGTAAGGACGATTCCTGCAATTCCAGGCAGTGTCAGCGTCGCTTTGAAAGCCGCCAGAATCCCAAGAATAAAGATGATATTCACAAGGAGCGCCAAATCGGCAACCGCACCCCCTCCACGATAATAGACCATCATAAATAGGGCTACAATCGTCAATCCTGTGACAATCGAAAACAATCCCGCGCGAATCGAGGCTTCACCAAGTGTCGCTCCAACCGTTTGCTCCTCAATAATTTCTAGAGGCGCAGGCAACGCACCTGAGAGCAGGATATTCACCAAATCTTCCGCTTCCGCCAAATCGGCTAGCCCATTAATGGAGGACTGTCCATTGCTAATCTTGTTTTGCACCACAGGGTAGGAGTACACCACACCATCGAGCACAATGGCGATCGGCTTATTGATATTTGCTCCTGTAATGCGAGACCACGTACGAGCACCCTGCGTGTTCATCGACATAGAAACTTCCGGGATGTTGGTTACAGGATCAAATTGGACGCTCGCCTCGGTTATGACATCTCCGGTGAGCTCCGCTTCGGATCGCACCCCAATCAACTCGAAATAGCTATTGGTCTCATCCTGAGCAAACTCACTCGCCGCCCATAAGAGCGTGGTGTTGCGAGGTAACAAGCGCTGAACCTCTTCCTCGCTGATGTACTCATTAACCTCGGCAATATCGGTCTCGGCTGCGTACCCAAAGACCACATTCGAATTCCCTTGCAGGATCAATAAGTCGTTCAGCAGATTCACACCACCACTAGCTGAATCGGCCGCATTTGGCTGGAAATAGTCGTATACACGTTCGCGAGCAGCAATGAGCTCTTCGCCATCGGCAGCCAAACGAAACTCAAGCCTTGCCGTCCCTTTAAGCAGATTACGTACACGCTCCTTGTCGTCCACACCCGGCAACTCCACCACAATCCGATTTGCCCCTTGCTTGTAAATCGCAGGCTCAGTCACACCAAAGCGATCCACACGGTTGCGGACAATCTCCATTGCACGATCGACTGCTGCATCTCGTTGCGTTTTGAGGTAAAGCACAATCTCTTCATTGGTGGACGTCCGTCCGATTTCGGCAGCATCCGAGCGGAAATAGCGACTCAAGCGCCCTTCAGGATTCGCCGTCGTGAAGATCTCCACAAACTCATCAACAATGTCTGTCCGATCCTCCAGTGCAATCGCCTCAGCCTCTGCCACCTGGGATTCAAACGTGTCGTCGCCATACTCACCTGCTAATTCGAGCATTAACTCAGCGGTTCCAACCTCAAGCGACACATGCATCCCACCTTTCAAGTCCAACCCCAATGAAATGGCTTGCTCGCGAAGGTCCTCCATCACCGTACGATTTTGCTCCAAATAAAACGCACGATCGGCCTCAGGAAGGCTGTCCGCATTACGCTCCATGAGGGCCAAACGGACCGTGGGAAACAAATAAAAGAGTGTTAACAGCAAAAATGCGACAATCGCCGCGGAGCGTAATCCAAATCCTTTCATTAGAATAGGGGGTTATCTAGTGCAAATGAGCAAACATTAAATATAAACAAGTTCATGGCTCTCATGAAAGTGTTTCGACAATCGGTTTTGGGGCCTTTTGAATCCGATCAAATTCTTCCTTCAAAAACTGCGCGGTGTAGCTTCGCTTCATTGCCTCTCCTTTGAGCGACGCGAGCTGCTTGGGAGTCCCCTCCACGAGAATCTCTCCACCACCACGACCTCCCTCAGGCCCCATATCAATCACCCAATCTGCTGCTTTAATGAGGTCCATATTATGCTCAATCACAATTACCGTATTGCCACGATCCACAAGCCGTTGGACCACATCCACAAGCTGTTTCACATCATGGAAATGGAGCCCCGTGGTCGGCTCGTCCATCACATAGAGCGTATTCCCAGTGCCCGATTTGGAGAGCTCTCTCGATAATTTCATCCTTTGCGCCTCCCCACCACTGATGGTCGTGCTGGACTGCCCCAGGGTAATGTAGCCTAGCCCCACAGACATCAGAGTTTCCAATTTGCGATGAATGGAAGGGATGTTCTTGAAAAACTCCACGGCCTCCTCCACCGGCATCTCGAGCACATCATGGATCGTTTTACCTTGATAGAAGATCTCAAGTGTATCACGGTTGTATCGCTTGCCCCCACACCGCTCACACGCGACATACACATCGGGCAGGAAGTTCATTTCAATTTTGCGCACCCCATCGCCTGTGCATGTTTCGCAACGGCCACCCTTCACATTAAACGAAAAACGCCCTTGTCCATACCCACGAATTTTTGACTCAGGCAGCTCCGCAAACAACATCCGAATATGATCAAACACTTTGGTGTAGGTTCCCGGATTGGATCGTGGCGTTCGACCGATGGGGCTCTGGTCGATACTGATAATCTTATCGATGTGGTCCATTCCCTCCATCGATTGATAGGGAAGAGGTGTTGCCAGTGATTTATAAAAATGTTGGCTAAGCAACGGTGTCAAGGTGTGATTAATGAGTGAGCTCTTCCCGCTGCCACTCACGCCAGTGACACAAATAAATGTCCCCAGCGGAAGAGTCAGCGTCACATCCTTAAGATTATGCCCCGTAGCGCCCCGCAACGTGAGGGTTTTCCCATTGCCTTTGCGAGGGGTTTTCGCCACATAGATTTGGCGCACATCTTTCATGTATTGCGCCGTTAGGGAGGCATCAGGCATCTCCTCAGGAACCCCAGCGCTAATCAAATGACCTCCATGCGTCCCTGCCCCTGGACCCAAATCCACCACAAAATCGGCACGTTCAATCGTCTCACGATCATGCTCCACCACCAACACAGAATTCCCTAGGTCGCGAAGCTGCTCCAACGACTGAATCAATTTCACATTATCGCGTTGATGGAGCCCAATACTTGGCTCATCCAACACATAGAGCACACCCACAAGCTGTGTCCCAATTTGAGTGGCTAAGCGAATACGCTGAGCCTCCCCTCCGCTCAAAGTTTGCGCTTCTCTATCCAGCGATAGGTAGCCCAATCCCACATTCAGCAGAAAATCGGCGCGATCGAGCACCTCTTTGAGCACCAAGTGACCAATTTGACGTTGCCTTTCGGATAATTCCATGCTCCCCAACGTATCTCGGAATTGAGCGATATCCATACTCGAGAGTTCTGCAATATTGTAGTCTCCAAGCCGGTAGGAGAGGGCTTCTTTGTTGAGACGACCACCCTCACATTCCGAACAGGTCATCTTTGACATGAATGCTTCCGCCTTCGCCCGCACATTGCTCGACTTGCTCCCCTCATATTGCTCCCGAATCGTCCGCTTGAGCCCTGGATAAGCATGGCGGTAGGTTACACCCCGATTTCGTTGACCCGTTCCTGCTCCCGCGCTTCCTCCCTCAACAATCACATCAAATTTTTCACGCCCTGAGCCCTCAAATAAGACATCCATGAAGTCGTCCGAGTACTTTTTGAGGGGAGTATCAAAATCGACATCATACGCCTCAAGGACAGCCTCTAGCAGACTAAATTGGAACATATCCCGCGGCTTGCCCAAAAACCGGATGCCCCCTTGGCGAATCGATTGATCGGGATTTGGTATCACCAGTTCACGATCGATATCATAGCGATATCCCAAGCCATTACACCCTTTGCAAGCCCCCTTTGGAGAATTAAAGGAGAACAGATTCGGCGCGGGGTCTTCATAGCTCAACCCCGTTACG
>DDIC01000012.1:6952-9464 GCA_002338335.1 Bacteroidetes bacterium UBA1860 | reverse complement strand
TCACCAAGTACTTGTGGAGCAAGGAGCTGGGCTTGGATCAGGGTTTTCCGATACACAGTACGTCGAGGCGGGGGCTCGCATGATTCCTACAGCCAAAGAGGTATGGGATACAGCCGAGATGATCATGAAAGTGAAGGAGCCCATCACTCAAGAATATCCATTAATGCGAGAGGGGCAGATTCTGTTTACCTATCTCCATTTTGCCGCAAGCAAGGAGCTTACCGATGCGGTGGTCGCGTCCAAATGTGTGGCGATTGCTTACGAAACCGTGGAAGCAGCTGACCGGAGCCTTCCCTTGTTGATTCCCATGAGTGAGGTTGCAGGACGTATGTCGGTGCAACAAGGGGCCAAATTCTTGGAGAAAGCCCAGGGAGGACGAGGTGTGCTTCTAGGAGGGATACCAGGTGTCAAACCCGCCAATGTTTTGGTCTTAGGAGGAGGGATTGTTGGGGTGAATGCGGCCAAAATGGCCTCAGGACTCGGCGCTGTGACCACCATTATGGACGTGTCACTGCCACGGTTACGCTATTTGGACGACATAATGCCGGCCAATGTGCAAACCAGGGTATCCAACGAAGCGGCGATCCGTGAGTTGTTACCCGAAACCGATGTGGTGATTGGTGCAGTACTCAAGCCAGGAGCCAAGGCCCCTCATCTACTCACGCGAGACATGCTATCGTTGCTCAAACCGGGTTCTGTGATCGTTGATGTAGCCATCGATCAAGGGGGTTGCTTCGAAACCTCCAAAGCAACCACACATGACGATCCAGTGTATGTTGTGGATGAGATTATTCATTATTGCGTGGCCAACATGCCTGGGGCTGTACCCTTCACTTCGACTATGGGATTGACCAATGTGACACTTCCATATGCACTTCAGATTGCTAACAAAGGGTGGAAGAAAGCGTTGGCTGATTCGCCAGAGTTAGCCAAGGGGTTGAATGTATCGCACGGACATGTGACCTACAAAGATGTGGCGGAGCTGTTCGATTACCCCGTTAAGACACTCGAATCCCAAATTTCTGCTTAAGAGCGGCTTTGGCGGCTAAATGCCCGCTCATGCCATGAACGCCACCTCCTGGAGGTGTGGAGCTAGAGCAGAAATAGTGCCCATCCAGAGGGGCTTGATAAGGTCGCGACCAGGAGAGAGGGCGCTTAAACAGCTGTGGAAGGTGTTGTTTCCCGCTATTAATGTCTCCTCCAACATAGTTTGGATTATACTCCTGAAGCTTCATCGGTCCAATCACGTGTTTATTGAGGATGGTGTCTCTAAAGCCTGGGGCAAAACGCTCAATTTGGTCAATCAAGCGCTCGGTAGCGTCCCCTGTAAACCCGTTGGGTGCGTGTGCATAAGACCATAACACTTCATCCGTGCCTTGGGTACGCGTCCGATCAAAGAGGCTTTGCTGCGCCACCAATACAAATGGCTTCTCTGGCATGACCCCTTCATGGACCTCACGCTCAGCTTGGCGCATCTCCTCAAACGTGCCACCCAGATGAAGGGTGCCCGCTTTTTTCGCCTCTTCGTAGGCCCACGGGACGGGTTCTGATAAAATGAAGTCGACTTTGTAGGCGGCAGCGCCATATTCAAACGCCTCAAGGGCACGCTTAGAGCCCGGGGAAAGGTGATGACCTGCATATTGAACAAAGGATCGGGGCGCCGTGTCATGAATCACAATGGAGGCATCGGGTAGAGCGTCAATATTGGTGATCTCAGCGTTGGTGATCACCTTTCCGTTATGAGCTTCGAGAAGCTTGATCATGGCTGCAATGAGCTGATCGGTTCCACCTTTGGGGAAAGGCCATCCTACGCCATGCCCCGAAGCGGCCAGCACCAGCCCAAATGCAGTGGTTCCAGGTTCTTCAAAAGGGAGAATGGAGTGCGCGGCCATGCCTCCAACAAGAGCCTTTGCTTTGGCCGTAGCAAATTGTTTTACAAACTGAGCAACAGGTTGCAATCCTCGCAATCCAAACAACGCCATCAAAAATGGATTCTTAGGCCATCCTAAGGGGGTAAGAATGTCATGAGTTAGCGCATACCAGTTTTCAGAAAACGGTTCCAACAAGCGTTTGTACTTGCGCCCATCCTCGCCCAATGCAATGACCGTGTCGATCAACTCTCGGTGTAATGCAATTCCATCACCTCCATCCAAAGGGTGGACGCAAGGAATGTCAGGCTGAATCCATTCTAGCCCATATTTTTCCAGTCCCAGGCTCATAAAATAGGGGGATGAATAGGCCGTGGGATGGATTGCTGAGCACACATCATGCCTATACCCAGGTCGAATCAACTCCGCCGTCCGTGCACCACCTCCCGGGGTGTCATTTCGCTCTAAGACCACCACCTCGAGTCCGGATTGAGCCATGGTAATCGCTGCGGCAAGACCGTTTGGGCCTGCACCAATCACATATGCGTCTGCTTTGGGATAGTCTGAGCTCATGCAGGTGACTCCAATGGATAAAGTCGTGCTAAGAGTTCATTCTCTCGCACACGAATGGCTGTAGATTCAGG
>DDIC01000012.1:0-6650 GCA_002338335.1 Bacteroidetes bacterium UBA1860 | reverse complement strand
CGCTGTAGATTCAGGGTCGGCAGCCTCTTTGTAATCACTCCAGCCACACAAATGGAGCATGGAATGGATCACAACGCGCGCAAATTCATGGTCAGCCGAGACACCATACTCTTTGGCTTGACTCACAATTTGTGGCGTGCAGAGCACAAGAGATCCCTCAAGTGGGTCCTGATCACCATCATGTAGTGGAAAAGTCATCGTGTCGGTAAGCGAGCCATCCTGGAAATGCTCCAAATGAAGGCTCATGCAGCGAGTCTCGTCCACTAGCATGACCTCAATGTCGTGAATGTGCTTGGACTCTGCCTCAGCAACACCTACACAAAGTTGCTCGATGTGTGCATTCGATAGAGGCGCGTCGGGGCCTGAATCATGCAGGATTTCTATGCTGGCCGACTCTGTTTGATGAGCCTCCGAACTAGCCGCCACTGCACCAACCGTATCCACCACATCATCCTCATCATCCAACATCGACAAGGCAAGACTGCTCATCATCAATTCCTCTGGTAGACTCATAAAATCAGCGCGCAACAACGCTTCTGACACCCCAGCATAATGGGTTACTCCAGCAGGCTGTTCCAAAATGGTCGCGGTCACCACCCCCGCTGCTCGATCAAACAGTACAGCCTGTTGTAGTGCATCCGACAGCACAACGTAGCTACAACGATGGCTTTGAATCACCACACCAGGGGCAAAGACCGTCACAAGTGCCCCTAACACCTCCTTAGACTCGACCTCAAATTGACAATCCACCACAATCGTTCGTCCCTGAGCCTCCGAAGTGAGGACCAATCGCCATGCCCCTTGGCCTTGGTCTGTACATTCACCGCCTAATGTGGCAGCGATGCGTGCAACAGAGGAGGGATCAAAATGTTGAATCATTCGCTAGTCCTAAATCCCAAGATTAAATCCACGAACTTGCGCATTGCTTTGTTCTATGGATGATGGCAATCCTAACTGCCCACCAAACTCTGCACTCATTCGGTCGATCATCCCTTGCGCTTTTTGTGACGCTTCTTGCTTCAAGGTCTCATCCTGCGCTTGTTGCCCCACCACGTAATACACGTTTTGTACGATAGAAATCACCGAATTGTTGTACACCAAGCTTTCGCGTTTCGAATTCACCTGACCTTCCACGGACTGCTTTTCGGCAGAGTACTCTCGTTGCTTATTAATTTGAGCCCTCATACGCGCCTCATTGGCCTGATCCTCAAGCTCAATCACGCGATCCTGCAACGCCAACCAATCCTCATTATCGTACCCTAGCAACGTAAAAAGCTCCTCCTCAGCTTGTTGAGCCAACGCATAGGCCTCTTCATAAGCCTCTGCACGTAGCAATCGGTACGCATACAAGGTCATGGTCAAGGATTGGTCTTCACTGTCACGGAATGGAATCTTATCCAACCCTTTGACCAACCATTCACGCGCCTTCTCTACCTCGCCTGCTCGCATGTAGTAATCCGATAATTCGGTGAACGCAAAGCGATAATTGCCCATCATGCGACGAATATTCTCGTTGTAATAGACATCCGTGTTGTTGAACTCGGTAAACTTGAATGTATTCAATCGCTCCTCGTGAACCGCCGGATCGAGCGTCCCGAAACTACCTCCCGGACGACGCTTGGGCACCACACGGAACGCCTTACCCTCATACTGGAAGTAATCGCGCAAACCAAGCTGGGATTGTCCACTCACGGTATTGGCGAAGTAGACGGGTCTCAGCCACTGATTATTCTGCAAGATGTCCAGAATCATGATGTCCTGTGTCTGTAGGAAGTAGCGATCATTACCCTGACCATCCTTCCCTGCAAATCGACCTTGAAGATTCCATGTTACCGCATCGTCTAGCTCCTCAACGGGAAGAGAGTAAGGGACGGCGCTTTCGACTTGATGCTCAAAATTTGCCGTGGTTGAGTTCACCCCCGTCCACTCTTGAGGTTGCGCCCCCAGTTCTTCATTAAAGACCCTGTTGAGTAAGTTTTTGTCCACTGGAATACTCACCTGTCCCGGTTGATGCAGACTCAACTGCCCCGTGACTTGATCCAATTGAATGTCATTATAACTAATGGGCAACGGTCGCGATTCATGCGAGAACAAATCACGCATTTGCTTGATATACCATTCGGTGTTAAGCAAACTCAAACAGACAATGCGCACGTCGGTTCGTACCCCTTCCACTTCCTGTAGGTACCATAATGGGAAGGTGTCATTATCGCCGTTGGTAAACAAAATGGCATTGGGCTCTACCGATTGCAGCAAATTCCACGCATAATCACGCGCCACATAATTTCCCGTCCGGTCGTGGCTTTCCCAGTTTTGAAAACCCATCCACACAGGACTCGCCAGAAACAGTAATACGGCCAAGCCATACTTTGCCGGAGCTCCTTTGACCGCTTGTCCCAGTGCTTGAAGTAGACCCGCAGCTCCCATGCCAATCCAAATGGCAAACGCAAAATAGGAGCCCACATAGGCATAATCTCGCTCCCTGGGTTCATAAGGGGACTGATTGAGGTAGAGGATGATGGCAAGCCCTGTCAGGATAAACAGGGCAAACACCGAGAAGGCTCGTTTGGGATCTCGCCTCGCATGAAAGGTCATCCCAATGAGTCCCAGCGCTAATGGTATAAAGAAGTAGGCGGTGTGGGCAGGGTTATTCTCGTGCCTAGAGCCGGTAAAACCGGTATTCCACCCAGCATCCTGCACATCGTGATCACGACCAATGAAATTCCACGCAAAATAGCGCCAATACATGTGATTGATCTGATACTTAATGAAGTACTCAATATCGCTATCAAATTGAGCGTAATACTCCAAATGACGCGCCTGTGAGGAATGACGGCGCGGGAAGACCACTTCTTTGGACTGATCAATTTGTCCGGTGGCATTGTTGTAGCTAAACCCGCGAATCAGCGGCGCGCTACCATATTGTTCACGCTTCAAAAACGAGACCATAGCCGACGGCGTGGACGGATCATTTTCGTTAATCGGTGGGTCGGCCTGCGCGCGAATAAAAATCAAAAAGTAGGTGCTAAATCCAACCAAAATGAGTGCATAGCAAATGATGCCGAGGTTGGCTAGGCTGTATTTTTTCTTGTGGGTGTACCAAATCCCAAACCCAACCAAAGACAACACAAGGGCTATATACAGCCCCGGACCAATCAATCCCAGCGTTAGATTGCCGATGTTATCGATGAGATCGGTCAAATTAAACATCGTGATGGGGTAAATCGAGATAAAAGCAGCAGCGGCAATCCCCACCATCGCCAAGAAGCTGACAATGCTAAACTCATACTTTCTGAAATAGATAATCAACGCCACAAAAAACAACGCGAGTAGGTTCAACAAGTGAACCCCGAGGGCAAGGCCAAACATATATGCGATCAGCAAGATCCAGCGATTGGCGTAGTCTGTGTCAGCATCCTCACTCCATCGAAGCGCAAGCCACACCACGATGCCGGTAAAGAACATGGACGGAGCGTAGACCTCGGCCTCGACCGCATTAAACCAAAAGGTGTCGGTCACGGCAAACGTGGCAGCTCCAATTAAGGCGCCTAGCATACTAATGAGCGTGGGGCTATGCGAGTTGACTCCAGACGTGCTCGCTACAGCCAAACCGTCAGCAAAGTCGGAATCAGCACCGTTGCCGCCCGCACCATTACCGCTCGCACCACCCTCAAACCCTTCCGCAACACCTGGCAGGGATGGCACAAACATGTCGAGCAAACGCACCGTGATCCAGTACAAAAACAGCACCGTGAGCGCAGAGGACAATACGCTAATCATATTGATACTCAGTGCGACATAGGGAAGGGGAATCGCCATGGAGAAAATACGACCAACGAGCGAATAAAACGGTGCCCCTGGCGGGTGATTCACTTGCAACCCGTGGGCTACAGCAATGAATTCTCCAGGATCCCAAAAACTAGTGGTTGGAGCAACCGTCAAGGTGTACACGATAAAGGATCCCAAGAAGGCAATCCCACCAAAGAGTTTATGAAGCGTTGAATTTGTCAAGGATTCTCTGAAGTTATTGTTATGTTGGTTCAGCGTAAATCGGTGTTAAACAATGTAAAATCGATAATCTAACGACGAAATGGAAAGGTTATTTTCCAATGAGGGCTCTACAAGATTTCGGTCACGATTAGGATTAATCCTAAGCGTCCTTGGTATTGCTGTCGGCACGGGCAATATATGGCGTTTTCCCCGTATTGTGGCACAAAACTCGACCGTCGAGGGCGGTGGAGGGTTTTTAATTGCCTGGTTGCTGTGTCTATTTATGTGGTCAATTCCACTCATGATTGCCGAATATGGCCTCGGTAAATCGGGTCGTATGGGGGTCATTGGGTCTATTCAAAAAGCGATGGGTGGGAGGCATGGCTGGCTTGGCGGTTTCGTCGCGTTTGTAGCCACAGCGATTCTATTTTATTACAGTGTCGTAACCGCATGGTGTCTCTATTACTTTGGACAGCTAACCTTTGTAGGGTTACCTCCTACAATGGATTTAGCGATGGATCAATGGAATGGATTTCAAAAGTCCAACTGGCCAGTCGTATTACATGGGGTGATAATTGCGGCAGGAAGTTGGATTGTTTATAAAGGTATTGGGACGATCGAGCGTGTCAATAAGGTGCTCATACCCAGTTTATTGCTCATTATTCTGATTGCACTGGTCAGAGCTCTGAGCCTACCCAATGCTGGCGAGGGAATTGCCTTTTTGTTTACACCCGATTTGAGTGTGCTCAAAGAGCCTACGGTATGGTTGGAAGCGCTCACCCAAAACGCGTGGGATACTGGAGCCGCTTGGGGGCTCATTCTCACGTATGCTGCCTACATGAGAAGCCAAGATTCGGTGGTTCAATCGGCGTTTATCACAGGGATAGGGAACAATATTGTCTCTTTAATTGCTGCAGGGCTCATTTTTTCCACCGTTTTTGGGACACTTTCAGCCACACAGACCCACGCCGAAATCATCGACATCATGAAAACGTCTGGCCCTGCCTCCACGGGACTCACATTCATTTGGATGCCTCAACTCTTCGAAAAAATGGTGGGTGGCCGCTGGTTGGGTTCGTTGTTCTTCCTGGGTTTGACCATGGCAGCGTTTTCTTCACTAATCTCCATGATTGCCCTGGCTCAACGGGTGTTCAAAGATGTGGGCGCAAAAGCCTCTCACGCAGCACGGGGAGTTGGTCTGGCCGCTTTTGCCTTTGGCATACCTTCAGCGGTTAACCTAACCATTTTCGAAAACCAAGATTTTGTGTGGGGCGTCGGGTTAATGGTCTCCGGAGCGATCATTGCATTTGCTGTGAATCGCCAATCAGCCAAGGCGTTTTATGACCAACATGTTCACCTTGGTGGAGATTCAACACCTAAACCTTCACGATTACGTGGCATTTGGGTGTTTCTCATTAAATGGCTGATTCCCATCGAGGTCGCGACGCTTCTTATATGGTGGCTCACTCGTACCATTTTTGTTTATGCGCCCGACACATGGTACAACCCTCTGGATCCATTCTCCCTAGCCACGGTGCTTGGACAGTGGGCGATTGCGGCATGTTTACTCTATCTATTCCGTCGTCGGCTTGAACCCAAGAGCCGCGGAGTTGATACAGTAACGTGATCCCGTAGGGACAGGACCATCGGGGAATACATGACCCAAATGGCCTCCACACGTTGCGCAGGTCACTTCCACACGAACCATGCCATGCGAGGTGTCTGTATGTTGCTGAATCTTGGCGGGGTCTACCGCATCCCAAAATGCGGGCCATCCAGATCCTGAATCATATTTGGTCGCACTACTAAAGAGCTCCTCTCCACATCCAGCACACACATAGGTTCCATTGTCTTTGTGATGAACATATGCATTCCTATGAGGTGGCTCCGTGCCTGCCTCACGCAGAACTCGATATTGCTCTGGGGTGAGGTGTTCACGCCACTCGGCGTCTGTCATTGACTTGGGATCTTTTGGGGTGCTCATATCTTTTGGCTTGCTCAAACGTCAGGAATAGAATTGTTGCTGAACTCTTACTGCTGAAATCGTAATGTCACAGTGGGATCGACCTTAGAGGCGATGGTTGCAGGAACCCAACTTGCAAGCATTGATAAGCCGACCGTCGCTCCAATCACGATCACACTATCCAGAACTGTAGGATACAGTGGCATCGTTTCCATGTAATAACTCTCCACAGGCAAGGTGATCACTCCGGTTGTCCACTGAATCCCATGGATCAAGGCGGTCAGCACTGCCGCCCCTGAGAGCCCAAGCAACGCAACGCGAAGACCTTCCAACAGAAAATAAACTCGTAACTGTGACTGAGGCATGCCAAGAACTCTAAGGACAGCAATGGCTTGAGTACGCTCTAGGACCATCATCATCACAGCGCCTACCAAATTAAAGGCGGCAATGAGGACCAAAAATGTAATGACCAAGGGAATGGTTTGCTCCTGAAGTTCAATCCATGCAAACAACGACCTCCACCGTTGATAGACACTCTCCACCACAAAAGTGTAGGGCAGAGCGTCAAGAATGGCATCTTGCAGCATTGAAAGCTCTTCTGACGAGGCATGATCCATATTTAAGGCAAGGCCTGTCCCTGTGAGTGCCGAGACCTCCAAAAACGATTGGGTCGCTGCCAGCGGCGCTAGTATCAATC
>DDIC01000071.1:12119-14108 GCA_002338335.1 Bacteroidetes bacterium UBA1860 | reverse complement strand
TCGAACCCCCACATACTGGACCAAAACCAGGTGTCCTGCCATTAGACGACCGGGCAAAGTTCGATTTTCTGACAGAACATTAAATATAAAGACGAACTACGCAGAAATCAACTAAGGATATACGACTTGTTCTTGCTCCATCATTGCTAAGATGAGCCCCCATTGATTACCTTCGTAAAATAAGTACATGTTGATAATTCCAACTCTAGTGATGCATAAACCAACCCAGTTGTCTACCTGCCAGGTCCAAAATAAGACTCACATCAGCCAAAACGTGAACCAAAATTTGGTGGCTCGTGCATTGTGTCGCGCTGGCTTTGTTGGAATGTTCCTGCTGATTTGGGTAGCCCTTTCCATCTCACCAGCAGTTTCTCAACAATCTATTGTCTTTCCGGACACGCTGCGCGGTGGAGAGTTTTCATGGTCTGGGGGCGTCAATGGGACGCAGGCGAGTTACAGGAATTGGTCCAAAGGGGGTGTCAATACGATTGCGATTACGGGGGAATCGAATGCTCTCTATCTCTATCGTAACGAGCGGTTCCAGTATGGTACAAGGCTCACGCTCAAATACGGATATGCGCGTCTAGAAAACACAGGTAGTCGAAAAACAGAGGATCTCATTGAGTTCAGACACCGATTTCTTTACAGCCTGAGTCCCGATAACCGCAAGATTAATGTCTTTGCAAATCTCATGGTGGCGACTCAGTTTAATGAAGGATTTAAATATGCGAGTGATCCCAATGATCCTGACGAATTGGTCTCATCATGGCTGGCCCCGTTGGTATTTTCAGAAAATGCAGGCCTTGCGATGACCACGGGGCAATATTCCCTAGAACTTGGATTGGGACTCAAGCAAACGTATGTCAGCCGGTCGTCCATTGGATCACGATATGGTTTAGAGGGTAGCGACAAAGTGCGTAATGAAGGGGGGATTACTATGGGTTTTGCCTTTAAGGAACAACTCATGGAAAATGTGCAATACATTGGAAACCTTGATACATTTACTTCGCTAGTAGATCCATTTAAAGAGACGGATGTGAACCTGAGCAACAAGTTTGTCGGGCGGATCAATTCTTATCTTCGCACTACCTTTCAGTTTGATTTGGTCTATGACAGGGATTTTAGCCCAGACATTCAAGTGAGCCAAGTGCTTTCGGCCGGGATCGCGATAGAGTTGTAAGGAGCATGAAAGAACAGACGATGTAGTAGAGATACGACCTATAGAAAATCGAGTAGGAGACAAGATGGAGCTATACGAATATTCCCAATTTTTACCCCTTATAGAAAAACATCTAAAAGACTTGGATGGATGGCGTGGGCAGTACGGACCCGATCCAACCCCCCTACCAGTAGATTTGGATCAAATGGATGAGGTTATGGGGCAGTTGGTTGACCGATTAAAGATGAACTTCCCAATGCATCACTCGCGGTACATTGGACAGATGATTAAGCCTCCTCACCCGATTGCCTGGGCATCCTACGCACTTGCCATGACGGTAAATCCTAATAATCATTCGGATGAATGTGGTCTCCCAACCTCCAATATGGAGCGAGAAATCATGAAAGAGATGTCCAAAATGGTTGGGTATGGCGATACATATTTGGGGCACCTCACGTCAGGTGGAACCATCGCCAATTTAGAGGCTCTTTGGGTTGGTCGCGAGCTTCACCCTGGCAAAGCGATTGCTGCAAGTAAAAATTCCCACTATACGCACCCTAGAATGAGCAAACTTCTTGGGCTTGATTTCATTGAATTAGGCCTAGCAGAAGATGGATACCTTGATCTTGATGAGTTTCGTCGTCATGCTGACAAGATTGGCACCCTCGTCGTCTCGATGGGATCTACAGGTCATGGGAAGGTTGAGCCGCTTGACAAGATACTACCGATTGCTAGGGAATATGGTGTTCGAGTGCATGTGGATGCAGCATATGGGGGATTTTTCGGCTTAATTTCGGGAGACCTTGGGATTCGACGCGAGCCATGGTTAG
>DDIC01000071.1:0-11824 GCA_002338335.1 Bacteroidetes bacterium UBA1860 | reverse complement strand
CGCGAGCCATGGTTAGCCGTAGCCGAAAGTGATAGTATTGTAATCGATCCGCACAAGCACGGTTTGCAACCCTATGGATGTGGAAGCATTTTATTCAAAGATCCGAGTGTTTCAAAGGTGTATGATCATGACTCTCCCTACACCTATTTTATGCCATCAGACCTCCATCTTGGAGAGATTACCCTAGAGTGTTCCCGCCCTGGGCAAGTAAGTGCTGCGTTGTGGGCTACGATTCAGCTCCTTCCTCTGCGAAGAGATGAGGGGATTGGTGATTACCTGAAGCTAAGCCGTCAATATGCACTTGATTTCTGTGAGGAAATCGCAGCTCAAGATGACCGCTATCGAATCTATATGGAACCAGACTTAGATATTGTCACGTGGATGGTTGTGCCAGAAGAAAAAACGACATCTGCTTGTAGTGCGGCCAATCGACAATGGTTTCAGGATAAAATGGATGATCCAGAGAATCCAATTTTCGTATCCATGCTCAAAGTGAGTGGAGAGTATTTTGGAAGGCGACACCCAGATTTTGTAGTTGATTCAGATCAGGTGGAGATCATACGAAGCGTCTTTATCAAGCCTCAACATGCCAACATCATGGGTAAAGTTTTCGCTAACGATACACACCCACAGGCTTCGTAATGGACTTGGGTTTGGCTTGAGTACTTCCAAAGGCGCGGACATGTAATAGATACCATGGGCGCGTCCTGGACCTAGCTTTGGTGGAGTGCAAGCACCTCAGCATTCAACAAGGCACAACCAACCGCACCACGAATGGTATTATGACCTAACGCCATCAATGAGATACCCAAAGGACCTTCCCCACGAATTCGACCGACATGGACGGCCATGCCTTGCCCTTCTTGTTCGACGAATCGTGGTTGCGGTTGCATAGGGTCATCATACACCTTAAGCACCTTGTCTAGGGCACTTGGACACCCCTTCATCCAAGAAGGTGTTTCAAACGTTTGCAATAATTGAGACACCTCATTCACAGAAGGAGTGGCTCCTTCAAACCCAAGATGGATACTTAACAGATGGCCATGCCTTACAGGGACCCTCACCGCTGTAGAGCGAATCGCCAGATCTCGGCCAAGAATTTTGAGTGGTTCTGTTTCAATTTTGGGTTCTTCTCCAGGGATAAAGGGTAAAATATTTCCCGTACTATCCATCGCGGACACTCCCGGATACCCAGCGCCAGACAAAGCCTGCATGGATGTCACATGCACAGAACCTACGCCAAAAACATCCACCAACGGCTTTAACACCATAACTAATGGGATCACCACACAATTAGGGTTGGTCACAAGCTGTCCACTCCATGGTTGTGACAATGATCGTAGCACATCTCCATTCACCTCAGGTACGACTAGAGGAACGTCTGGATGCATACGATGAGCACTTGCGTTTGAGACAACGGTAAATCCTGCCTCTGCAAACGCAAGCTCTTTCACGTGTGCAACCGTTGAATCTAACCCAGAAAACACAAGATCTACCCCCTCAAATACTTCTGGAACGCAGGATTGAATCGTTAAATCGGCGACTCCAGAAGGCATCGATGATTCCAATCTCCACGTGACAGCATCTCGATAGCGTTTTCCTGAGGAGGCTTCAGAGGCCCCAACAATGGCTACCTCAAACCATGGGTGATGTTCCAACATGCGACAAAACATCTGCCCAACTGCTCCCGTAGCCCCTAAGACCCCTACTTTAGAAGGTTTCATTTTGCCTATCTTCCAATGAATTAATCATAATCAGTTGAGTATAAGGCTTTTTTATGTCGATCGAACACCTCCAACAACTCGATAAAATCGTTTCCTTGAGCAAGGCACGAGGGTTTATTTACCCCTCTTCCGAAATTTATGGGGGCCTTGGCGCTGTGTATGATTACGGACCGATGGGCGTGGAGCTTCGCCGAAATATCCGTAATCAGTGGTGGAAGGCCATGACGCGGAAGCATGCCAATATTGTTGGGCTTGATGCTTCGATTTTTATGCATCCCAAGGTGTGGGAGGCAAGTGGTCATGTTGATGGGTTTAATGATCCTATGATTGATGACAAACAATCCAAAAAACGGTATCGAGCGGATCATCTCATTGAAGGCCTCATCGCTAGGCTAGAAAAAGATGGGAAAGTTGATCAAGCTGCCAAGGTCCAAGAGGCCCTTGATACGGCTGGATCACGCGACGGATTATGTGAAGACCTTGAGGCCATTATTCATGAGTATGAAATCAAATCACCAGATTCTGGTGCCTTCGATTGGACCGCCGTACGTCAGTTTAATCTGATGTTTAAAACACAGTTTGGAGCTGTGGCTGCTGCCGGCGACAATGATGGAATCTACCTACGACCTGAAACCGCGCAGGGAATATTCGTCAATATGAAGAATGTGATGGACACCAGTCGAGTGTCGATTCCGTTTGGAATCGCACAAATTGGAAAGGCGTTTCGTAACGAGGTGGTTGCTAGGCAATTTGTTTTCCGAATGAGAGAATTTGAGCAAATGGAGATGCAATATTTTGTGGCTCCTGGAACAGATGAAGAGGCATACAATGAATGGTTAGAAAAGCGCATGTCTTGGCATCTAGAGCTTGGAATCCGCAAAGAACATTTACGCGTGGCCCCACACCCACAGGATAAATTGGCTCATTATGCACGCGCAGCAGCTGATATTCACTACCATTTCCCTATCGGCTGGCAGGAGGTAGAGGGTGTTCACAATCGGACCGATTTTGATATGACACGCCATCAAGAGTTTTCGGGTAAAAAGATGGAAGTCTTCGATCAGGCAACGCAATCCAAATTTATTCCATACGTCATCGAAACCTCGATAGGACTCGACCGATGTATGTTGATGGTGCTGTGCGATGCCTATCGAGAAGAAGAGGTTGAAGGGGATGTGCGAACGGTTCTAAAAATGCACCCCGCACTAGCACCGATTCAAGTGGGCATCTTTCCACTTGTCAAGAAACCAGAACTGCAAGAGGTGGCGTCCAAGCTAGAGACCGATTTGAGCGATCACTTCACTGTATTGAATGATGCCAGTGGATCGATTGGTAAACGGTATCGACGATTAGACGAGATTGGAACACCGTATTGCATTACGGTCGATTTTGATGGGCTAGAAGATCAAACCGTGACCATTCGAGACCGTGACACCATGCAACAATCGCGAGTCTCCATGGAAAAAGTGCCTTCTGTGCTTCATCAAAAGATGGATGCCTGGGCGCCTTAACATTTGGAAATGTGACCACTTTGCGTAGCTTTCCAGTCTAATTGTACACTAGCATAACCTCTCTCACTATGAAACGACACATGCACCGTTCCTCACTCATCTGGGGTGTGGCACTCCTTTTTGTCGCTCAAGGATGTTCGATGTTTAACATTTCGGTTGACAAGACAGAAAACAAATCGACGGCAGCACCCTCTTCTTCGCGATCTGCAGACAAGGATGGGATGAAGGCCTATGATAAAGTCATTACGGATGATATGGAGACCGACGAAGGTCTGTTCCATGTTCACTCTAAGGATGATGAATACTATTATGAAATCCCAGAGGAGATGCTGGGACGTGATATGTTGCTTGTCTCTCGCATCGCTCGCACTGCCTCAAGTATTGGTTATGGTGGGGAGAAAAATAACACCCAGGTAGTCGTTTGGGAGCGAAAGGGAGATAAGGTTCTCCTTCGCCGAAAGTCCTATGAAAATACGGCAAGTGAAGACCAGCCGATTTTTAAAGCGGTTCAAAACTCCAATCTAGAGCCCATTATTCTGAGTTTTGATATAGAGTCACTTGATAAGGACAGCTCAGGGGTTGTCATTAATGCGACGCCCCTATTTGCGGAAGATGTTCCAGCGATTGGCCTTCAAGAAGGTCGCCGCAGAGCGTACCAAGTTCGTCGCTTAGACAGTGATCGCAGTTATATCGAAAGCATTCGAAGCTATCCAGAAAATGTAGAGGCTCGTCATGTAATGACGTATTCTGCTGGAAATCCACCGTCTAATAGTGATATTGGTAGCATCACGTTGGAAGTCAACCATAGCATGGTGTTACTTCCGGAAGAACCATATCAATCCCGCGAAACAGATGCACGTGTTGGGTATATCTCCGTGTCTATGACCGACTACGGGCTCGATAATCAAAAAGCAGAAGAGGTAAGCTACATTACTCGATGGAAACTGGTCCCCAAAGACCCAGAAGCCTACATGCGTGGGGAGTTAGTCGAGCCGATAGAGCCCATTGTCTATTATATCGATCCAGCGACGCCCGAAAAGTGGAGACCCTATCTAAAGCAAGGGGTGGATGATTGGCAAAAGGCCTTTGAGGCAGCTGGATTCAAAAATGCCATTATGGCCAAAGACCCCCCAACACCTGAGGAAAACCCAGAATTTAGCCCAGAGGATGTTCGCTACAGTGTGATTCGCTACTATGCATCTCCTATTCAAAACGCCTACGGCCCTCATGTCCATGATCCTCGTTCTGGACAGATCTTAGAAAGTGATATTGGATGGTATCATAATATTATGAACCTCCTTCGCAACTGGTATTTCGTGCATACAGCAGCGGCAAACCCTGAGGCTCGTGGCGCAGAATTTGACGATGAAGTGATGGGAGAATTAATCCGCTTTGTGTCTGCTCATGAAGTGGGTCATACGATTGGGTTGCCGCACAACTACGGCTCGAGCTATGCCTATCCAGTAGATTCGTTGCGCTCGCCTTCGTTTACGAGCAATCATGGAACCGCACCGACCTTGATGGATTATGCCCGTTTTAACTATATCGCGCAGCCAGGAGATGGTGTGACTCAGTTTAACCCGCAAATTGGGGAGTATGACGAATGGGCCATAAAATGGGGTTATACATGGTTTGGTGATATGTCATTAGAGGAGCAAAAGGAAGTGCTTGATGGATGGGTAGAGGAGAGAGCTGATGACCCACGTTTCTTCTATGGTCGCCAAACAGGCTCTAAGATTGACCCAAGATCTCAAAATGAGGATCTAGGCGATGATGCGATGTACGCTTCAGAGCTTGGACTCAATAACCTTCAGGTTATCATTGAGAATCTTAATGATTGGACCACCGAGGAGCGTAATACATACGAAGACCTTGAGGAATTATATGGTCGAGTGATTTCTCAGTGGGGTCGTTATATGGGGCATGTGCTGGCCAACATTGGCGGTGTCTATGAGAATGACAAAGTGAAGGGTCAAGAAGGTGTTGTGTATGAGCCTGTAGAAAGAGAGACACAAGAACGCGCGGTTGATTTCTTGAATGAGCACGCTTTCAGCTCACCTACATGGGCGTTGAATGAAGAGCTCTTTGCGTTGTTTAATCAAGCGTCTGTTGTAGAAGCGTTCCGTGCTCGTCAGGCAAGCGTACTAAACCAAGTATTGGACCCTCAACGATTGGCTCGTCTAATCGACTATGAGCGTCGCTCTGAAGGGACCTACACAGCGATGGAGTTGATGGATGAAGTTCGTGGCGGGGTCTTTAGTGAACTTAGCCGTGGTCGCGCTGTGGATGTACATCGCAGAGCGCTCCAACGAGCCTTTGTTGAGCATATGGAAGAGCTTATGACTGAAGAGGTGCGCTCTATCCCGGCGGCTTTCAGAAGCTTCTATGGATACACCCCAGTGGATGTGAGTCAGTCTGATATTCGACCACTCGTGCGTGAGCAATTGACTACTTTGAAGTCTCAAGTGGATCGTGCCTCATCCAACACGGGTGACCGGATGACAACAGCACACTTAAATGATCTATCTGAGCGTATTGACCTCATTTTAGATCCTGATTAATAGGAGGTACGACGTAGCGTGAAACGACTTGTTCTTGCCCTCAAGGGGTTTTTAATGGGGGCAGCGGACATTGTGCCTGGTGTAAGCGGTGGTACCATGGCTCTCATCACTGGGATTTATGCTCCGCTCCTTGCTGCCATCAAGTCGTTTAACCTTGCCTTTGCCCAGGACCTGCTCAAATTTCGTTGGGCAGATGCCTTTCGGCGTGTTGATTGGGTCTTTCTCGGGCTTTTAGGTGCAGGAATCGTCTCGGCGATAGCTTTTTTTACTAAGGTCTTTCCACTTCCACGATATATGATGAGCCACCCAGAGCTCGTCTATGGAGTCTTTTTTGGACTCATCGTGGGCTCTATCGCCATAATCTTATTAGGGATTCCCCGCCATGAAAGAAGATGGTGGCACCTCTTGTTTGTCTTGGGAGGTGCAGCGTTTGGTGGATTTGTCGTAACCACTGTGCCCGCTGACACGCCCGATGAACTCTGGTTTTTATTTTTGAGTGGTTCAGTGGCAATCTGCGCAATGATTCTACCTGGAATCTCTGGCTCCTACATCTTACTTGTCCTCAAAAAATATGAGTTCATCCTATCAAAGATTGGAGATTTAGGGGGCCCTTTTACCATGGATGCGCTAGCGGCGCTCATCCCTTTTGGCCTCGGAGCTGCGTTAGGACTCGCTTTGTTTGCGCGGTTCTTGAGTTGGCTTCTCCAACGGGCACATCATCCAACCATGATGACCTTGATAGGGTTTTTGATTGGGTCTCTAGTTGTGTTGTGGCCTTGGCAAGAACGTCTAATCACAGAAAAAGTGGAAGAGACATTCACAGTTTCCAGCCAAGATCCTTTAGTGCAGGAGCTCCAAGGGCAATCGATTGATCCTTTTGCCATGACATTCCGAAGGATTGCTCCTCAAACGGACAGTGCGACGGACGCACCACTTCAAGACAGTGCGACGGACGCACCTGTTCAAACCCAACTAGAGGATGATTCAGAGGTGCTTATCGAAGAAGTATCTAGGAAAATGACTGCAACGGGCCCTTTTTGGCCCACAAACGATACAAAACCGTGGCAAGGGCTGGGTGGAATCCTCGCAGGTCTTGCTTTAACGACTCTTATTCAAGCCCTTCGGGCCGAACAGTCAGAACCGGCTTCTTAACGTATTGAGCAGTGGCTCCAGCAGTTCGGTGTTTACCAAAAGGTAACATTGTCATTACGTTAAGGATACCTAGGAGGGGTATAATTGGCATTGTAACATGCACCAATGTGCAAATTTCAAAACAAAGCTCTTTTTACCATGAAAATCTTAGCTACTACCTTTTTTGCTCTCTTCCTTGGAGCATTAACTTACGCCCAAACGGGTCAACTAACTGGTGTCGTACTTGATAGTGAAAGCAATTTAGCGCTCCCAGGGGCCACCGTTCAAGTTGAAGGAACTACATTTGGGACATCGGCCAATCAATTTGGAGAATTTCGTCTCGCTGGACTCCCTGCGGGAGAGCATGTATTAGTTGTGTCTTACATCGGCTACCAAACCGCAGAAATAGATTTTGCAATCGAAGCTTTCCAAACAACTGCAATTGAAGTTGTATTGGAATCAGGAATATTAACAGGTGAAGAGGTCGTTGTTCTTGGCGTTGGGCTAAGAGGACAAGCTGCTGCTCTTAACCAACAAAGGGCCAATGCGAATATCACCAATGTTGTCGCATCTGACCAAGTGGGTCGATTCCCTGATGCGAATGTTGGGGACGCTCTGAAGCGAATTCCTGGTATCACTACACAGGTGGATCAAGGGGAAGCCCGATTCGGTTTGATCCGTGGTACAGCGCCTCGCTTAAATTCAGTAACGATTAATGGTGAGCGTATCCCTTCTGCTGAGGCTGAAGATCGTACAGTGCAGCTGGATCTTGTCCCTGCCGATATGATTCAATCTATAGAAGTGAACAAAGCGGTTACTCCAGACATGGACGCTGATGCGATTGGTGCTTCTGTGAACTTGATTACACGCGCTGCTCCAAATGGCCTTCGTGTCTCTGGTACGTTAGGTTCTGGATATAATTTCCTTCGCGATGAGCCGATCTATCTAGGGTCCGTAGTTGTAGGTAATCGTTTTGCTGATGGCAAATTGGGTGTAATTGTGTCTGGATCTATTCATGACCACAAACTTGGATCCCACAATTATGAGGGTGAATGGGATGGAGGTGAATTGGATGAATTTCAAATTCGTTTGTATGAATTGCAGCGCATCCGCCGTTCTGTGTCAACAACCATTGACTACAATTTCAACGAAAATAATTCTATCACGTTCAAAGCGCTTTATAACCACCGTGATGATTGGGAGAATCGTTTCCGAGTAGATTTTGATAGATTCGATGACCAAGGGAACGGAACCGCTTTGGCACGAATCCAAAGAGAGACCAAAGGTGGTGTGGGTAACGACAGAGTAGATTACCGACGACTCGAAGATCAACGTGCTATGGCATACTCTTTAGCCGGACAGCATGTAACCTCTTCTGGAATCGAAGTTGACTGGGTAGGTGCGTACGCCAAAGCTTCTGAAAAACGTCCCAATGAGCGATACATCGCTTTTGAATCCGCTGATGAAGTACTGATTGCATTTGACCCTTCGAACACTAAATTCCCTGTCATCGAAGAACAATCGTTTGATGGTGGAAATATGGAGCTTGATGAGATCACTGAGGAGCGTCAATACACAGAAGATATCGACAAATCCTTCCGCTTGAATCTTGAGTTACCTGTTGGAGAGTACGCTTCATACCTCAAAGCTGGAGCATCTTTCAAGCAGAAAGATAAGTTACGCGATAATGATTTCTTCGAGTATTCACCTATTGGTTCACTAGAGGATGAACTTGCAACAATGGCCTCAGCAGGTTCTATTGACAAAACCCTTTCTGACTATGAAGCAGGTAACTACAAGTCTGGAAACTTCGTGTCCGAAAGACTTCTTGGTGACTTAGATCTTCAAAACAGTTCATTGTTTGAGAAAGAAGCGGTCTATGATGAGTATTTCGCAGATAACTTTGAAGCGACTGAAACAGTCGTTGGTGGGTATGCCATGACCAACTATGCGTTTAATGATCGCTTCTCTGTGATTGCAGGTGTGCGACTCGAAGCTACAGAGATTGATTACACAGGAAACCAGCTTGTATTGGACGAAGATGGTGACTTCGACGAAGCAGCGTCTCGCGAAGGGATATCCAATACAGAGAGTTACAACAACGTGATGCCAGGCTTACATGCTCGTTTTGCTGTGGATGCCAATACCGTTATTCGTGCGGCATGGACCAACACCATTGCACGTCCAAACTACTATGATTTGGTTCCTTACCGCGCTGTAAATCGTGAGGATAATGAGCTTGGTGAAGGGAACCCACTTCTTGAGCCTACCACGTCTATGAACTTCGATTTCATGGCGGAGCGCTATTTCAGCAATGTCGGTCTAATCTCTGGGGGTGTGTTCTTTAAATCCCTTCAGAACTATATCTATGTGTTTGAAGACAAAGATTATGTAGATGCTGTTACGGGTAATACATTTGATTCGCGTTTCCAGCCAAAGAACGGTGACGATGCTACATTATTTGGTGCAGAAATCGCGATTCAGCGTCAACTTGATTTCCTTCCTGGAGCGCTCTCCAATTTGGGTATCTACCTGAACTACACCTATGTAACAAGTAGTGCGGATGGAATCCGTAATGAAGATGGCGAAGTGCGTACAGACCTTGACCTTCCTGGAACAGCTGAGAATACACTCAACGCATCCCTTTCATATGAAGATGCTAAGTTCTCGGCACGTTTGTCACTGAATTACACCACAGATTACATTGATGAAATTGGTGAAGATGCATCCTTTGATCGTTACTACGATGAGCAAACCTTCGTAGATGCCAATGCTGCCTACGCGATCACTTCAAAGCTGAGATTCTTTGTTGAGGCGAATAATCTAACGAACCAGCCGCTTCGTTTTTACCAAGGTTCGCAAGATTTCACAATGCAGTCTGAATACTACAGCTATCGTATGAATGCTGGACTGAAATTTGACTTCTAGACCTACAGTCTGATCAAGAGAGCCTTGGGTAACGCAAAACGCGAGCCCAAGGACCCCATTTGAAACCCTGGTATGTATCATGCTAGGGTTTTTTATTTTGTGGGATGAACATCAGTTTCCAAGGCATTGAAGGGTCTTTCCATCACGAAGTCGCGGTTGGATATTTTGGGCAAGCGCACGAATGGCTTGGCCGTGACCACTTTGGCGAAGTATTTGATGATGTGGCGCAAGGGCGTGCCGAATATGGTGTGGTTGCCATTGAAAACTCCAACGTGGGCACGATTGTTGGGAATCTAGACCACTTTGATCGTGCCGATGTGCACATTGTAGCTGAGGTGTATCTCTCGGTTCAGCAATGTCTATTGATTCACCCAGACTCTACTCTAGAGGACATTACGGAGGTTCAGAGTCACCCTATGGCTTTGGACCAGTGTAGGGCATACCTACGCGAAAGGCCAAAATGGACACGAGTCGAAGTAACCGATACAGCGGGTGCTGCAAAATGGATTATAGAGAATGATGCCAAACATGTTGGCGCTGTAGGGAGTGCATTGGCAGCTGAGGTGTATGGGATTAACGTTGCGGCACATTCCATTCAGCAAGACGCCACCAATCAAACTCGGTTTTGGGTCATAGCAAAGTCCGGACAACCGCCACAATCATCCAGAGCCATGGAGTATTCAGCTCTTAAGGCGACTGTCTCGTTCGAAACCTCGCATGAAACAGGTGCTTTAGCTGATGCACTTCAAGCTGTAAAGTCAAACGGCTGGAACCTAACCAAAATCGAGAGTAGGCCTGTCCCCGATGTTCCATGGCGTTATCGATTCTTTTGTGATATGGAGCTCGAACCCACGGTTAACGTCGATGAGATTGAGTCATCCTTACACGCCCTCGAGCAGGCAAAGGCTATGCAATTATCACGCGTACTAGGTGTCTATCGAGTGTATGCTTTCTAGACCAATCTATCTCCTTACATATCCACCAATAGACTCCCTGTATTCAATATTGAAGCCATTATCAGCGCTAAATGATTTAAATTCATCACTTGCTTTCCCAATTACGATAAATGATTCAATCTCAAACATCTCGAAAAACTTGTCGAAGTTAGGACCATTGATAAAATCAATTCCGTGTTGAATAGCATCTTGACTGTTAAGGTACGTTTCTATAAGCGTTATTTTTTTGCCATCTCCAGATAGATAGTACCCATATACGATTGAAGGCTCTCTTTCAACAATGTAATCACCCAAATATTTTGTGAATGACTCGACTTCATTTCTTGGATTTTCTTTTGTATCGAGTTCAAGTATAAATGTCACTTCCTCAGAATCTTCGTTTTCAATAACTATCAATTCTTCATTTGATGGCATACAACCAAACATCGTAATTGTAAGTATTGTAAGCAGTACGTTTTTCATTTCATCAAATTAATGAGTCCCAGTGACTAAGCTCACTTGCAATTCTCCTCACTTAACTTTGAAAGAAGATATGAAGCTCGTCGCAGCTGACGGCTCTGTTTGCATTAGTAGTTCAATCTTCAGCAGCGTGTAATTCATAATAGGTGACTTCAGCTGTCTTCTGCAAAAGATCCACATCAAATATCACAAAATTTAATGCGCCATTATTAACCGCGTCTGTAAAATAAAACATCATATTAGCTCCCATTCTTTTCCAAGTACCTTTCATTGGTGATGTTATTAATGTTCCGTCTTCTAGAATAGTTCTTGCATTACCGTCAAGAGTACCACTGTTCTTTGATGAATTAATTGCGGCTACTTTAAAAGCGACAAATACATTGCCGTATCCACTTACTTGTCCCTCAAATGTTATTTTGGAATATACATCTTCGGGCGTTATTGAAATTATATCTAAGACTCCACCCCCTTTTGGATTGCTTAAACCTTGACTAAAGCTCAATGAAGTGGAGGATATAAGTAATGAAACAGCGAGAATGATCTTTTTCATAATA
>DDIC01000074.1:23514-41556 GCA_002338335.1 Bacteroidetes bacterium UBA1860 | reverse complement strand
TGCCTTTTAACCCTACATCAACCCCCTCAGCGCTTAAAAATTAGAGTACCGTTCAACGTTCATTTGCCTAGGCTACTGAACATTGAACACGGGGGTAGACTCTCAAACATACTGATTATTAAGCGTGGATAAACATTTCGGATAATGGCCTTGTTTGTAACTAAGGTCACATTTATTGACGCGCATTTGGAATATCCTATATAACCAAACACAAAGCAGATGATTTCAAATGCGCTACATACCCCTCCTCTTACTTTCAATCATACTATCTAGCTGCGCTTCTCAGAGCGACACTACAATAGAAGAGACGTCATTAGCTTCTAGCAATGCTGAGATGGCTCAACTCTTTATGGACAATTTGCTTTCAGATCAAGAGGTTGCCAAAAGTCTGTTGCACCAAGACTTTTCCTTTGCTTGGATGGGTACACCCACTATCAGCTACAGCAATCCTGTAACTGTTGGTGAGAAAGAGTGGAATAGAGACGATTTATTCGATGAGTACTTTCCTGAAGTTGTGGGAACATTGCTTCCTAATGGCATAACATTTAAGACTGTTGATGTTGTCGCTGACGAAGATGGCGTGGCAATTGTTCAGGTAGGTGAATCCGTAGGTCGATTAGGTGAGGAGTATAACAATACCTATGTCTGGATTTTTAAAATGAAGGACGGCCTAATTCACTCATTAAGAGAGTACAATTCTGATCTACTTGTTGCGACTCGACTGTATGGTTATGAAATCGTCCGATGACTCTTAAACAACAAAACTAAATCCCGTAATAATGTTAAAAAAGCAACTTTCAATCCTAGCAATAACTCTCCTCCTAACATCCCTATCATTTGCTCAAAATGGTATGTACCTAGCCTATGAATTCCAAGCAAAAACTGGCTCTGAGAGTACTATAGCTCAACTATTAACAACCTACCACAATGAAGTAGGAGCGTACAAATCCGGCGGCTTTGATGTGACTAGATTTGATTTAAACGGACCAGACGAAGGAACTCACAGAGTGCTTATTTATGGAGATATGGACAATTTCGGCCTTGAGAATCAGTCCACAATGATTGGGCTACAGTTCGAGCTACTTCAGGAAAAACTGAACGATCATATTGAGAAAGGTACAAGGTCTGAGGGTGGTTACTTGTTAGCGGAAAATGGTAATGGATTTGATGGCTATCCATACCGTGCAGAGTGGAGATTGAATGTATCCGATCCTGCAACTTACGCTGCGTCATTTGTAAAGTTTATGAACTCAGATGAGGTGCTTTCGATCATGAATGAAAGACCACTTGAACTTGGCAGTGTGGCAGGAGGAATGACTGGGGAAACTCATTGGGTTTATGCCGGTTTTGAGAATATTATTGACTACATGATGACCATGCAAGCTATCTATGCTTCTGATGCATTTATGCTTCATCAAGAAGAAGCCAGTGGCATTTTTACTCTCATGCGTGAATTCACAGAAACTAATCTGGCTACCTTCAAATAGTCTCTAGTTGTACCAGCTTTGTGATATTATGTTTCAAGAGCAATAGAGCTCCCCTGAAACGTGGGGAGCTCTTTTCTTGTTTCAAGGATATGATTTGGCAGCATACCAATATCACTGTATTACGCCCATTATGGGCTTGGGCCTTACTTGTTTTATTCACTTTGTTGCTAGCTCAAGCCTGCAATAACAACGGAGGTACGGAGGATGTTGACCCACTCGCTGAGGGCGATCGTCGATTCATCCGCCAAGGCGAAACGACGCGCGAATATTTGCTACAAGTTCCCGACAACTACATCGTAACGGAGCTTGCACCCCTAATCCTCAACCTGCATGGCTACGGCGGCAATGCAGAGGATTACCGAGAGTATGTGGGTGGAGAAACAGGATTACAACTCCTGGCCGATCAACGCGAGTTCTTTATAGCCTATCCTCAGGCATACATGCAAGAGGGAAAAGGGGATCGATACTGGCAACCCGGCGATAATGGTAAGCAGGATATTGCCCTAAATGATATCTACTACATTGAGCAGCTCCTCGCGGACATTCAGGCCGAATATAATATAGATGAGGAACAGGTCTTTGCCCTCGGGTTTTCTAATGGCGGGATGATGGCCTATAGTTTGGGGTGCAATCGTGGGGATGTGTTTGCGGCCGTTGGTGGCATGGCTACGACGATGATCCCTGAGGAATGCAACAAAAACCATACCCCGTCCATTATCGCGTTTCATGGGGCCGATGACAGCGTCCTGCCGTATGAAGGCAATGTGGCTTGGCAAGCAGTCCCAGACGTGATGGAGTTCTGGGTCGATCACAATGGGTTGTCAACTCAAGATCTGCAATCCACGACCTATGATGAAGGGGCGGTTCGTCACGATGTCTACACAGGCGAGAATGCTTCGGTCGAGCTCTATACGATTCAAGGGGGTGGCCACGTTTGGTTTAGCAAGAACATCGACGGCCGCTCACCCAATGAAATCCTGTGGGATTTCTTGGAAGATATCCGCCTTTGACTGCGTGCCTTCCCTATCCCTTTGCCACACTCATAAACGCTGTCAGTGCTTTGTCCACTTCAACAACAGACTTCTCTATCGCATCTTTAATGAGCGAAACCCTTAGCGCATCGAGGTCATTGCTATCAAATGGCGAGGGTGCCCCACCATAACCTGAGGTTTGCTTCTCTTTATACTTGGATTTAGTGATCTCAAATTGATCACTAAAGCGTTCGCCTGCATACTCTGCATTCACCTGCACCGTGACAATCGCACTGGTGAATTCCGTAGTTCCTGTTTTGAGCGTCCCATCATTTGGATCGGCAATATTCTCATTGATAGCCACACTCAGTAGGATCACTTCAAGTTCCATGGCTTCAGGCGCTTCAGCATTGAACGAACCTGCGACATACGATTCCCATTGCTCAGAAAACACGCCGTTTGCGGCTAAGGTATAGGTTTGATTGCCGCTATTACCGAGTTCAAGCGGCACAAGAGTAGCATTGACTGCGGTCTCCTTCATGACATATGATGAGGATGCGCATCCGCTAAAAACGAATGCTAAAAGGAAGAAAAGTGAGGTTTTGAGAGACATGTCTTGAAAAAATGTTGGGTGGAGGGTTGAGTAATTTGCACGATGTAACGGCCTTAACTAACGGCCGAGTGTAATAAATCGTATCTAATCGCCTTCTTTTACAAAATAGTAAGTCTTTCGCTCAGACATTCAAAGCGTACGGGAATCATGCCCACATGATCTCCGTCCATTTCGAGGTCCGCTGCTTGGGTTGGGCCTTGTTGTGAGTTGCCACGGATATTTTGACGTATTCGAATGTCCACATGACGTCCTCGAAAGGTCTTTACCCCAGGATGAGTCAATGGCCTACCCTTTTTTAGATTGAAAAACTGTTTCGCAAAATCGATGAGCCCAAAAGAAGGGAGGAGGAGGATATCCAGTTCCCCATCCGTTACACTAGCATAAGGCGCCACGCATAGCCCATGGCCAAAATAGCGGCCATTGGCCACAACTGCATTGCTTACTTCGCCTTCCCACTGATCCTCGTCAACTGTGATGGCACAATGAATCGGGCGGAAAGAACCAATGGTTGAGACAATCGCAGCATAATAGCGAAGCATCGACCCTAGCCAAGAAGGCATCGTTTCTCTACGCTTCACCGCTTGACTACCCATGCCAACGTCGGCAATGTTGAGAAAAAATTGCTCCTTGGATGCGCCATGTTCATCCATAAACCTAGCATATCCGAGGTCGATATGACGTAGTTGGGTGTCCTTTTTGGAGTGCTCATCTTTTGCGCTATCGCTAATGAGCTGTTCACATAATGATGTAATTCCTTTTGGGTCTTCTAACGATTTTACAAAGTCATTCCCACTTCCTGCAGGGACAAAACCGACCTTGATTTGTTTCACAGACGTCCAATCAATTCGAGTCTTTAGAGGCTGGGAAGAAGAGCCTGGAACTTGATAATATTGACACAGACCGTTGATACACTCATTAAACCACCCATCCCCTCCTAAAAAAATGAGCGTATCACTTCCCTGATCTAAGGCTTCTTGACATAGCTGGAAGCCTTGAATGGGGGCTGTCGATGTATACGTCTTTATCTTTACCCCATCGCATAACTGTTGTATACGTCGTCCTTTTCGGAGAGCGTTTTGCTTTTGACCATGGACGAGTAAGGCAACGTTCATATCTTAGTTGAGGGTTAAATCCCACACACACTCACGCACAATACTAATTTATACTATCTCAACCGATGGACAATTCTCGCAAGCGGCCTACAGAACAAATTTACAGCGACTACACCCAAGAAGATTTTGAGGTTTGGAAGCTTTTGTACAATCGTCAAATGAACTTTTTGACGGACAAGGTGGCCGATGAGTTTATTGAGGCTATAGATCAGGTGGGGTTCAATTCCGAAGAGATTCCCAACTTTGAGAAGGTGAACCAGCGGCTGGATGTATGCACGGGGTGGAAGATCAAAACCGTGCCGAATATTGCCGATGCTGATGTGTTTTTTGAAAATCTTGCCAACAAAACGTTCACCGCAACCTGTTGGCTTCGCTCCATGGACGAAATAGACTACTTAGAAGAGCCTGATATGTTTCATGATGTGTTTGCGCATACACCTCTCCTAAGCAACGAAGCCTATACCGATTTTTTTCAAGCCATGGGGGCAATAGCTCTTAACGTGATCGATGACCCCGCAAAAGTCAAGATGTTGCAGCGACTCTATTGGTTTACGATTGAATTTGGGCTCATCCAGCGTGGAGATGATCTCAAGATTTATGGGGCAGGAATTATCTCCTCAAAAGGCGAGTCAGAACATGCATTATCAGATGCATCTGAGAAACGCACGTATGATGTTGAGCAAATCATGGCGCATGACTTTCGAACCGACATTATACAGGACACCTACTATGTGATTGAGTCATTTGACGAACTCACTTCCTCTTTGCCGCGCATCAAGGAGCTAGTCGCTTGATCGGAGCGGTCCCGCAATTGTGTCAGTCGCTTGATTCAGCCGCTCGGTTGATCTAGTCGGACGCTTGACCTAAAAATCTCGGTCTATTTTTGGATACCGAGAGAAATTACCCATCCCATCATAGTCCACGGCGTCTGGCACCTTGGTTTTAGGCTTTTTGGGCGTCTCTTCTTTGTAGGATAATGCAATGCCTATCAATAGCATGGCAAACATTGCTGCACCAAGTACCAAAATTGTAATATTCATATGCGTATCGCTTAAGATTCAGTTAGTGTAATGAATATCACGACGGATTCGTTCGTCGCGCGCGCCTGGTGTGGGTTTGGAGAATACGTTTGGCCTCTTGTTTGACGAGCGGGTGACTGCGATGTCCCCAAATCGCTTGTCTGGCAAATCGTCCTGCTTCATCAACATCGACAATTGGCTGACTCCACACGGTTTGGGCGATACCCCACATTTGCTGCTCCATAGGTGAACATGTCCACGGTTCGTGGATGAGCGGGGCTTCCACCTGAGCCAATTCTGGCACCCATTGTTTGATAAAATGCCCCTCTGGGTCGTGATCTTTGGACTGTTTAACAGGATTATACATCCGAATAGTGTTGACCCCCGTGGTGCCCGCCTGCATTTGAAATTGGGGATAATGGATCCCCGGCTCGTAATCCAAAAAGAGACGAGCTAGAAGTGATGCCCCCTGCTTCCACGACAGAAACAAGTGATGAGTAAAAAACGAGACCACCATCGCACGCATCCGAAAATTCATATACCCTGTGGCTCGCAAACACCGCATACTTGCATCCACCAGTGGGAGACCGGTTTGACCATGAAACCACGCCTCAAGATGCTCAGGATTGTCGCGGTACTCCAGATGTTCATACCCACGGTTAATACATTCTGTTTCATAGCGACACTCCTGCTCAAATTTTTGAATAAAGTGAGATCGCCACTTTAACCGTGTTCGAAAAGGTCTAAGCCTGGACCCTGTTCGTTGCACCACTTCGCGCAACGAAAACACCCCATAGGTTAGGTATACAGACATTCGAGAGCAATGATCCCGGCTTTGGAGGGGTTTCGAAATGTTCGCGCTATATCCTTTATGGCGTTCCTCAAGAAACGACTCCAAGGTCAATTCAGCTGCTTTGCGGCCCCCTTTTTGAAGATGGTCAACACGCTCCCCGTCTGCGGGTAGTGTCTGGATGATGTCCCACGCTTGTTGCATCGTGATCCGTAGTGGGTCGATCGCTTTTTGGGCCCAGATCGAAGGCTTTTTGTCGCGCAGTTCGCGATCGCTATGCCCAGGTGCCAGTCCTACCTGCATAATAGGTTGTTGCATAAAGTCTTTCCAGGCCTTGTCCCACCCTTTTCGTGAGGTTGCGCCTCGTTGAACCCCCTCCGTTGGGGATTCCAGCCACTCCACCCCAGCTGTTTTGCACCGTTTGGCGACCTCTTTGTCACGATCATACGTTTGTTGGACACCATACTCTTGATGGCTCCAAAGCATGTCCAAAGAGACGTCCGTAGCAGAACAAACTTCCAAAACAGTGCTCAAAAACGAAGGGACATCACAATGCACAAGCTGAATGGACCGATGAAATGGCTGAAGTTCTTCGTTTAGCTCCTCAAGGGTCTGTAGAATAAATCGTAGGTGCCGCCTAGAGACATCCTGCCGCTGCAACAAAGAGGGCTCCAATGCATAAAAAAGGTGCACCTCTCGATTGTCAGACGCTCGTTCCCACTCCAAGGCCTGTCGTAACGGCTCATGATCCGTAAGACGGAGGTCTTTTTTAAACCAAACAAATCCTAACACTTTGCCCATGGTATGACAAATGAGTTTTTGCCTGCCTAACGTTTCACCATCAAGCTAAGCAGCAATGGGATTGCAACTTCACTTCATTATATTCGTAAAGAACAATGTGTCAACGGCTTGAGCAGGGCTACATGCCTCAAACAGGCCTTCACGCCAAGGCAACCAGCCATTTCAACGAGCAATCGATACCCTATGAAAACCTTCAGACTCAAGGATTGGGCCTTTGTGTCTATAACTGCCCTGCTACTATCCCTTTGTACCCTCCCCACAACAGCTCAAGAGCTTGATGCCTACTGGGATGAGCTCAGCAGGACTGTGGATGCGGGTGATTTTGAAGGCTACAAAGTGCTCTATCATGCAGATGCAGTGATGGTCAATGAGATTTCAGAGTCTACGTATCCGATTGGGGCTGCATTTGCAGGCTGGAAGGCAGGATTTGATGATACCAAAGCCGGTGACATGGACGCTGAGGTAACGTTTCGATTTTCAAATCGATTCATTGACGACACAACCGCATTTGAAACTGGGATTTTTCGATATGTGGCTCATCCTGTCGGAGAAGAACCCTCTGTGAGTCTTATCCACTTCGATGCGCTGACGATCAAACAGGACGGTTCGTGGGTCATGATGATGGAGCGTCAAATCTCCATCGCAACCCAGCAAGAATGGGACGCGCTGGATAAATAAACCCAGCGCTTTGATCCCTATTCATGAGCTTTGAGCGAATCATTCCCAGTCAACAGACTCTGGACGATCATGTTTCCAGTAAAGCTTGTCAAATGGTTTTTGGATTGGATACACTTGATCTAACGAATTCGCATCATACAAACGACCATTCATCATGACGTGGGAAATCTTATTGGTATTACGCAAGTCGACCAATGGATCTTCCTCAAGTATCACCAGGTCTGCAAGCTTCCCAACTTCAATTGAACCCAAATCACCATCTAGACCAAGAGCCTCTGCGCCAATGAGCGTGGCTATTTCTAGGGCCTCATGGTTTTCTAAACCTCCAGATGCCATAGCCCAAAGTTCCCAATGAAATCCAAGGCCTTGTAGCTGACCATGACTTCCTACACCCTGTAGTACTCCTGCGTCATGCATTTTATTAGTTTTGATTGCGTGACGGGGAAAGACCATCTCATCATCGCGTGCCCAGAACCCTCTACGACGCGTAGATGATGCTAGGACATCCCAAGGGGTAAATGTCGCTAGTTTAACGTCATCATAAGGATTTTCACGGCTGTAAAAATATTCTTCACCCCATGGCCCACCATAGGCTACAAGCATGGTGGGTGTAATCGCCATTTTGGTAAAGGCAGTCGTTTGGATGAAGTCATTATATACATCAGTAATGGGAATATTATGCTCATGACCTGGGTAGCCATCAATCAACTGAGTGTAATTCAGGCGAATGTCGAGCGCTCCCTCCGTGGTGGGCATAAGTTGTTGCTCATGCGAAGCTTGAATAATCCACTGACGATGTTTTCGGTTACCAACGCGATACATCTTAATTGTCTTCGTATCAAAGTACTCGCTGTATTGACGCAGTACCTCCCTCGTATGATCAAGACTCTTGAGGTTGTATCCCCAATATCCTACACCAGGCCCTGTAGAATAAATTCTAGGACCTATCATGTCTCCAGCCTGAACCATATCCCCATAACTCAGCACATCTGTTGTTCCTGTTTGAGGATCTCTGGTTGTCGTTACACCATAAGCAAGATTTGCAGCATAACTCCACTCTTGATCTTTATGTAGCATGCTAGTAGAGCGTAAGTGCGCATGTGTATCAACAAATCCAGGGACAACAGACTTTCCTTCAAGATCTACAATCGTGGCTCCATCGGGTATCTCCACATTACTCATCGGCCCAACAGCTACGATTCGACGATTCTCAATCACGATAACCCCGTTTTCAAATACCTCGTCACCTTTCATGGTGATCACGTGTGCATTCGTTAGGGCGATGATACCTTCAGGAATATCCTGCTCATAGGGTACCTTAACTTTAATTTCTTGAGCAGAATAGGATGGCTCATCCTCTGTAGTGGATTCTTCGTCTTCAGCATCAGCATTTTCGGCTTCAGGAGATGTGGATTCGCTGGCATCAATCTCTTTTTTAGCCTGCTTGAGACTATCTTCAAACAATTGTGATGCCTTTAAGTCGTACACAAAGTGCCCCTTCCCTAGGGACCAGTGAACATGTTCTGAGTCTCCACTCCAGCGAGGAAATTCCCCACCAAGAGTCGTTAATTTTTTTGCTGGAAAGGCGGCATTTTCAGGATTTTTCACCGAAATCGTCACAACCTCACCTACTCTAGGCACATAGGCTGTATATATTTCATTATTAACTTGTGCCAAGACTTGAGATCCATCAGGAGAATAGAACAGTACACTTGCCTCACTTGCTGGTGTAGGTGAATAGGTTCCATAGGTAGAAATTCCTGTGATTTTCACATGCTCCTTTTTATCGGTTCCATCCCAACGAACAGAAACTAATTGACCATCATTATCACTTAGATAGATTCGATCATCTTCGTGAATGAAGTGAGGAAATCGATGGCCGGCAACATCCATAATATATGTTGAGGTGCCGCCCTCAATTGAGATCCAATGATATTCATCCATCGCTGAGTAAGCAGCACCTCGACTACTCGATTCAGCAAAATCATAATAACTTCCTGTAGCTACAATAATGCGATTACCATCCGATGAAACGGCCGCTGTAGCATAAAATGCTGCCTTTTGGGTCAATTGCACTGGACGAATGCGTCTAGCATTTGGATTGACTTTATAGACATGTCCGCCTTCTTGTTGATCCCATGTTACATATACAACATGCTCACCATCTGGTGACCAGGTTGGCATTGCTTCTGTGACATCCATCTGCGTGACCCGCTTTGGTTCGCCATTAGGCAAATCCATCACATAGAGTTTATTCATAGCTGTAAAAGCAAGCTGTGTCCCATCAGGTGAGGGTGTAGCATCGCGAATTTGAGTTGCATATTGAACAGGGTCATCAGAAATAGGGTACTTAAATGTCATATCTGGGCCCAATTCAAGCGTTACGTCTGCTTCGAATGGAATCTGTGTTGGTTCCCCCCCCTCAATAGGCACTCTCCAGAACCCACCTTTTTGGAAAAAGACAAGATGTTCACTGTCAGGTGTGAAACTCATCCCTGGATAGACGCCTAACGTAGCCTGCGACTCTTGGTCATCTCGCTGTACGGGGTACACGAGCCATGATTCTTCACCGGTATCCATATTGCGACGAACGAGTCCTGTTTCGGTCTCAAATCGAGTACCATAGACCATATATTTACCATCTGGTGACATTGTGGGTGTAAATGCGGACCCATACCTAGACAGCATCGTACTATTTTCTCCCGTTTCTAGATTGTACATCCCGATAGTATATTGAGGGAATTGAGCATTATAATTCCATCCACCGGAGCGACGTGAGTAATAGATTTTATCGCCTTCAGCACTAAATTCTGGATCAATCGCCTTTAGATTGCTTGGCTCATCCACAACCGCGGCCCCTTGTCCACCATCTCGGTGCATGATATGTAGCTTGAAATTGCGACGCCCTTTGGCCACAACAAATAGGTCTCCATTGGGTGACCAATCCCCATTTATCATCCCTTCATCATTGGATTGGGTCATTTGAGTCGTTTCACTTGTTTCAACATCAAGAATCCACGCATTCTCAGAACCCGAACGATCAGACATAAACAAAATTTTGGATCCATCAGGTGAATATGTTGGATGTGCATCAAAGGCCATTCCTTGAGTCAATGGCATCGCTTTTCCACCATCAATTGGCATCGTGTAAAGATCCCCCATTAAATCAAAGACGATGGTAGAACCATCGGGGCTTATATCTAAAGACATCCACGTCCCTTCAGTTGTTGTGAATGAAATCTGACGTGCCGGGTCTAAGGGTAAGTCCTCATTATGCTTTGGAAGAGTAGAGTCGGAGGCAGCGTTTCTCTCATCTGCTTCGGCATCCAATAGACTTATGGAGGTTGCAGCTATCGTAACTTGATAATGAGCCACTACAAGTAGTAGGATCATTAAGACTTGACAGCACGACTGTGTAGATTTTTTGATAAAGGGATTCAACATCCTGATAGAGGTTAATGAAGTGTAGATGTTGAATTAACAAGAACTTTTGGTTATTCGCAAAAGCTAAACCAAAGATGCGTTTTGCAATCTGTTGCCTATCACGCCACTTGTGAATAACTTAGGTTCATGCAATTAAATCAGATTACATCATCGAACACGTCGTGGAACTCACGAAAATCCGCTCTGACCAACATCAAACTGTTGGGCTTTATTCTATTGCTCAGCGGATGTGCGACACTGTTTACAGGAACCGATGATGATATTCGTTTTGAGTCTGATCCTGCAGGTGCCATGGTGTTTATTAATGGTCTTGAAAAAGGTACCACTCCAACGACCGTGAGTGTGAAGCGATCGATCAACGACGTGAATATTGCGCTCCAACTGGATGGGTATGAGACTCGCCAGTTTGTTCTGGAAAAAGAGTTCAACAAAGCGAGTTTTTTCAACCTGTTTAATGTTTTGTTTTGGGCAGTCGATGCTGTTTCAGGATCCTTGATGAAGCATGCCCCTCAATATTATGAAATTACCTTGAGGCCAAATGGCGTCGTGCAACAATCCGAGGCTGTGGATCTATATGATGCGAATACGCTTGCCTCACATGAGGATGGTGCGCTTATCATCCCATCAAGTTCCAAACGAACGATTGCCATTACCAACGGAATGTCTGGTTACACCGTCGTTTTTAAGCGTAAATAAGGTCTTAGTTTCTTGAGTGGCTTGCCTGTGGCAGCACACCATACTCTCACGAACGTCCTTTGAGCATTTTTTGGTGGCGAAAAGCCTTTTTGGCATCCCGAACCGAGGACACCACAATCCATGAGCCAAGCGGTACGACAATCACCCATAATGGGTTAGCAGCCCACGCCCCCGCGAAGTCACCCTGCACCAAGCACACGCCAGCACGTGTAAGCCCGCACCCAGGACATTCTCGACCAAGAAGAGAGTCCAACACACAAGGAATACCCATCGTCCATCCAAAAGTGGCATTCAGTATCACAGAGACCCCGAGGTACCCAAACACGAGGGCATAAGGCCATTCTCGACAAAGCCAAAACCAAAAGAATTTCATAGCCAGGGGGTTAGATTCCCTCTTTTACGAAAATCGACGCCGCAAGTTCCTGATGGAGCTCGAGTCTGCGACCATTATTCGGGAGCTCAATGGTGACCGATGACGGCGAACGATCCACCACATCTATGCGAACCCCCGGTCGAACACCCCAATCAGCACATTGGCGTAAAAATTCCCCATCTGCGTCGGATACCGCTGCAATGGTCATCACCCCTTCACCCACATGTGTCTTGTCAAGGGAGGGGTATCGTTGCCCTCTCATCTCAAGATCAGCCGTTGGAATAGGGTCTCCGTGGGGATCGTGGCTTGGAAAACCCAACATCGCATCCATTTTGGACTCTACCGCCTCACTCAAAACGTGCTCCCATCGCTCAGCCTCTTCGTGAACCTGATCCCAAGGTAGGCCCATGATTTTGTGTAAAAACGTTTCGATAAGGCGATGATGGCGAAGAATTTCTACAGCGATTAGGTGCCCTGTGGGTGTGAGTCGTGTACCATAATAAGGTTGGTTCTCGACCAACTTCATCGATTCCAACTTTTTGATCATCTTGGTAACCGACGCCGGTTTAACATCAAGCGCATCGGCGATTTTCTGATTGGGAACAGCCTCTCGATCTCCAATTTTGAGGATGCATTTGAGATAATCTTCTGCCGCATGGCTTATTACCTCACCATCCACAATACGTTGGTGGTTGGTAGGCTCTAAATCGGAGTCTCTTTGAGATGCAGGCATGATGAAATATCTACAATTTTTGGATTCTTCGCTTGATGGCGTTTGATGTCGGTTGATGTCGCGGTTGAGCGTTGGCAATTGGCGCGAGTGACCGCAATAAGCGCTACCGACCCCCAGCACGCCTGAGAGCGTGAGCACCAGACCACCCCATTAGTGAAGCCCAAACCATGTCCGTATCTTAATGACCGTGAAAAACTACCTCGATTTCATCTTTCGGGAGTGGCGAATCTTGGTCTTTGGGGCATCGCTTACCTTCTTCTCTAGCTTTGGGCAAACGTTTTTGTTTTCCCTTTTCGTCCCCTTTTTTCTGGACGAATTTTCACTCACAAATGGCACCTTCGGGTCTCTATACTCGCTAGCCACCCTATCAAGCGCTGCTCTATTGCCTGTGGCTGGCCAATGGATTGATCGCATTCCAGTGAAACATTACAGCACCGCTGTGGCACTCATTCTAGCCCTGGCAAGTTTGATTATGGCCAATAGTTGGGGCCTTGCGACACTATTTTTGGCCATTTTCTTGCTCCGGTTGGCAGGGCAGGGGCTCAGTGGCCACACCGCGGATACCACCATGGCCAAAGTTTATGATCGAGAAAGGGGGAAGGCATTATCCATTTCTAGCCTAGGGTACCCTATCGCAGAAGGCATTATGCCGTTGATGGTCGCGGCCCTCACAACGTTTATGTATTGGCGTAATCTGTGGCTGTTGTTTGCCTTCACACTTGCCCTGTTTGTGGCGCCCGCGTATTTCCGGTTGATTCGGAAGCACCCTGTGAATGAAGAGGCCGCGCGGCGCGGGGAGCAAGAGCGACAGGAGCGAAAAGCCCAAGGTCGCCGTTGGGTGAATCCTTTTGAATACCTTGCCTACCTCAAAGATCGACGCATGATTTATGTCTTGCCCGCAGCCCTTGTCCCACCCTTTTGGGTAACTGGCTTCTTTTTGTATCAAGTCTCCTTTGGGCCAGACTACGGTTGGAAAGCGACCACCATCGCAACGGCATTTATTGGCTTTGCCATCGCAAGGGTCATTGCTGCCATTGCCATTGGTCCCTTGATTGACAGGTTTTCGGCTCGCCAAATCTTCCCCTTTTACTTACTCCCTTTAATGATGAGCTTTTTGATTCCCATAGTAGTCCCTGGGGCTTGGTCTGTATATCCTTATCTCTTCTTAATGGGTGTTTTGATGGGTATGGCCAATCCGTTGAAATCCGCCTTGTGGGCAGAAATGTATGGCGTGGATAATATTGGCCAGGTTCGAAGTGTTTTTGCCTCATTAATGGTCTTTGGTACTGCATTGAGTCCTTTTATTATGGGGTTTTTGTTGGACACACGCTTCTCTGTGGATCTGATTTTTGGAATGGCTGTCGTAACCTGTGTGTTGGCTATGATATTATCCTTCCAAACCATGAAACATGGATTTTGCCAAAGCGATTATGAAACATCGTAGTAGATTATGAAACGTATGAAAGCCAATTCCCGACGAATCACCCTTGGTCTAGGAGCACTCATCTCCTTGATCACCCTTACTGTGGCCATTGCTACGACCCCAACATCAAAGAGCACTGTTATGACAGCCGAAACTCCTCGCACAAGCACCCCTTCAAACCCCAACCTGGACACGGAAGTTGCCATTCTAGGGGCTGGATGTTTTTGGTGCGTCGAAGCCATTTATGAAGAACTTCAGGGAACCGTAAGTGTTGAATCGGGCTACACAGGTGGGCACGTCAAAGATCCAACCTACAAGCAAGTTGTCACAGGGCAAACAGGTCATGCTGAAGTAGTACGCCTAGAATATGACCCAAGCGTAATCAGCTTTGAAGAGGTACTCATTGTGTTTTATCACACGCATGATCCGACTACTCTGAATCGACAGGGAGCCGATGTAGGAACACAGTATCGATCAGCCATTTTTTACGCCAATGATGAGCAAAAACAGATTGCGGAAAAAGTGACCGCCGATATTACCGCTGAAAAGCTGTGGGATGACCCGATTGTGACAGAAATCACGCCACTAGATGTGTATTATCCGGCCGAGAACTACCACCAGGATTATTATGAAAACAATCCTAATGCTCCGTATTGCACGTTTGTCATTGCACCGAAGCTAGCCAAGTTTCGTAAGGAGTTTAAGCATTTGCTAAAGTCCTCCTAAGAAGAGGGCGTTTGCCACCAGTAGCTTTGATTCCTCCCAAAATCCTCTGAATAAAGGATTAATTGGGAGGTAAATCACCTCTCCAGGACCAATAGACTCTCGCCCAATTGCCATGGATCCTTCAAAGGCACGTTTGGCTTCCCCGCCAATAAACCCACTCATGTGAGAGGAAGGGTCTATAAGCCCAATTGTACCATTTGAAAGAGGCTCATACGCCTGATTAGATATATTCATGACGTACATGTGATCACTATATCCAAATGCGAGTGGGTGAGTGTCATCCAATCGAATCTTGTAGACAGAACCCGGGTTAAATGAAGAAACTCGTGACCGATTTTGATCTTCATAGGATGTAGCCAATGGATCCTCTTGCTCGGAGTCCTCAGATGGGTTGCTCGCGGATGACGAGGTGATGCCAAATAAGTCAGAGCGCTCCAATGCACGGAGACTTGTGCCGATTGCGACTAGACGACCACCACCTTGAATCCATTCATGAACAGCATTGATTTGCGATTCCGAAAATCCACGATAATCCCCAGATGGCATGACCAATACATCCAATTCAGACAAGACGTCTGCAGAAATATTAGCGCCAGGAATTAATGCAGAGGGGTACCCTAATTGCTGGTCCATGTAGTGCCATACTTCGCCGAGAGATAAAGAAGACGTTACGTCACGGGAGATGACCCCAACCTTTGGAGCCATAACAAGTTCCATTGAGCTAGCTCCAAAATCTGAGCCGGTTGTGACAGCTCCAGATGAGGTTACAAATAGGGTGCGACCATGAGTCTCTGCTAATGAGTAAAGAGTAGAATCAAATCGGTCAATCATCGCAGGATTGTATTCACGAGTGATCACTAAGGATCCACGAGGAAATGACGTTTCCCCAATTGTGAATGGGTTCATAGATACTTGTACATGTCCACCTGCTTCGAACCAATCTGCAAGAAATTTGGCGTCTTGAAGTGATGACCAAGGCAATACATACGCATAAGGTTTCTCCGTAGGATCAAAAGGCTCAGAGAGTGGTTCAGTGAGTGTTGCGAGGCCATTTTGTGTCACTTTAACGCCACCTTTGGGCTCATAATCGCTTGCTTGTTGTGTTTGACTCAGTCGCAATGCAGGGCGTATAGCTACTGCCTCCAATCCATATCGATACGGCATTTCCCACGATGTGATGTCATATGTCATTGAGTCTGAAAGTCCTGGACGTGGGTCAAACAATACTGAAACAAGTTGACCTTTGGGCTGTACAGCAGGAATCACTAGGTCTCCAGATTCCACTCTTACCCTCCTCTCAGCGCCTAGAGCATAGTTATATCCATCCAAGGATCGGTTTATGTCCGCCATGCCAAATATAATTCCTTGGGCTTCCAGGAAGGTTGTAAGTGCATGCATCTTATCCTTGAGTTGACCTTGAGGGATAATGTATGATCCATACGTTCCTCGTGGTTGTGACATAGATAGTTGTGCCTGGGAGGAGAACTCATCCACGATTCGGTCGGCATTCTCTGCGACGGCTTCTATGGTTGCCAGACCCGTGGTATGATGATGCAGGAGTCGATCCGCTAACGTCAACTCACCTCCTTGCGGCAATGAAATCGAAAGTCCCGCGTATCCACCTCCGGCTTGTTCATACGTCATACCAATTGAGCCATTAAACGTTGGCCAAGTGTCGCCATAACTTGGGTAAAACAAATCGAAAACCTCCCTTGTAAAGTAATGCCAACCGCGCTGATCAAATGCAGCCATATTATATGCGCCGATAGTTTGCTGGAAACTTCTCTGCCAAGGTGTAATGGCAGGGGGATAAGGTTCAGCCGCTGGAGCGAAGTAGTAAGGTGAAGTGAACCCTTGTTCATGAAAATCAACATGGATATGTGGCATCCACTGGTGATATGCTTCTATGCGGTGCCTTGACTCTTTTTGGATCCCCCACGCCCAGTCACGATTAAGGTCGAAGAGGTAATGGTTAGCCCTACCTCTCGGCCATGGTTGATCGTGCTCTTGTGCATATCCATTTGAATTTGGGTTCATACCCGTTTGTTGAGTTACAAAGGCAACGTATCGATCTCGTCCGTCTGGGTTTAGCATGGGGTCCATGATAATGACAGACGCATCTAACCATTGCTGGAGGTCTGAATCTTGACTGGTTGCTAGTTCAAACAACGTCTTCATTGCAGCTTCAGAACTCGAGGCCTCATCGCCGTGCACATTATAACTCAGCCAAGTAATAGCTCTTTGAGTAGCAGTTGGTTCTCCCTCTTGTAGACCAGAAAGTTTAAGATTGTTTGTTCTTATCTCCTCAAGTACCTCATGATTGGTAAGTGATGTAACCACGACATAGACAAGATCGCGACCTTCATAGGTTGAACCATACGTATGGTAGGATACTCGATTGGATTGCTTTGCAACATGCTCAAAATATCCTATCACTTTGTGGTGTGGCGTGAATCTCTCTCCTAAATTGTAGCCTAGATATTCGGAGGGTTGAGTGACTTGAATGCTCGTTTCTTGGGAGTAGGCTTGGACGCCAAACAGAGCAAAAAGAAGAAATGGTATACCTAAGCGGCGGAGTATATGTGAAATAGAGGTCATGGGTAGTAGGTCGATGAAGGACAATAGAGTACGATCCTCATGGTCGAGGAGACTCAACATAACTATTCCACTCTAATCTATCTACTACTCGTCTTTAACCAAGTGATCTAGATACCTAAAACCCTAATCGAAGTGTTGTCATCACATGGCGTTCGGCTTGGGGATAAACATAGTTGAAATACTGTGTCTCCCCGCCGGCAACAAACCCAAACGTGTATCCATTGGCGACATAGGCCTCATTGAATACATTGGCGATGCGAACCGTTAGTTTGAGCTCATCAAGGCCCAGCCGTTGTGCCCATGAAGCATTGGATGCATCTCCTGTGAATTGCAGATTTGTTACGATATAAGGGTCAATCGAGCGACTTTCGGTCCCCGTATTATCGAGGTACTGTCGGGACACCCACTTGGTTTCTGCAGCCGTTGTCCAGTTGTTCCATGTCCATTGTAGTTGCTGTGCCAAAATACCAGAGGGTGAGAATGCTATCGGCGTTGTCCCATGCTCGACCGTAGAGACGCCGCCAACATCATAATTATCGAGTGATTCCACATAATCGCGAATGGTATGGCTGGCCGCC